>NZ_JAMYOL010000006.1:0-250030 GCF_040319815.1 Mesorhizobium sp. M0854 | reverse complement strand
GCGGGTGTCTCGAAGGACACTTTCTTTCCGCCGACGACATCGCCGGGTTTCGAACCGGCATCGGCGGCGTCGATGCCTTTCCCGGGGTGCCGCGAAGGTAGTATTCGGCCTCCATGTATTCCAGGTTGAGCGCAAAACGGAAGATGTCTTCATCCTGCACTTCCTCCTTGGCATAGGCGCGCGAAACCGGCGCCAGGCCGGTCGCGGCGGCGACTCCCAGCCCAAGTTGCAATGCGCGGCGACGGGAAAGGTGGAGTGAAGGGATGGCACGTATCATGGCTTCCTCCCAAAAGCCCGCCGGTATCATCTGTTGGCGTCCGATCGCGGGCCACGCGCCCAACTCCGCCATAGGCGAAATGTTCCTGAAGAAGATCGGACTTTGCAGGATTCGTGCTCAGGATCGACCGGCTGCGGGTACAGTTTGTCCACATGGATCTGACGACGAAATACATGGTTCCCCAAGCACTTTAAAACCCGAGCACTTCGAGATTATCGTATACCCACACGCAACGGGTCAGCGCGGATCGCGATCGGCCTCTTGAAGGCCTCAAGCCGCCAGCACCGCCGCGTCCAGCCCGCGGATGATCTTCGCCAGTTCGACGCATTCGTCGTGGCGCACCTTGTTGCGCCGCCACGCGAGGCAGATCGTGCGCTGCGGCATCGGTTCCTGGAACGGCACGATCTTCAAATCGGGGATAGTGCTGGCCGGCCCGGCCGCCATTTCCGGGATGAGCGTGACGCCGAGCCCGTGCGCCACCATCTGTAAGAGCGTCGTCAGGCTGGTCGCGCCATAGCTTGCCATCGCCACCGGCCGCACGTTGCCGCAGACGGCGAGCGCCTGTTCGCGCAGGCAATGGCCTTCCTCGAGCAGCATCAGCCGCTCCAGCGCCGGGCTCTCCGGTGGCACCGGCGGCGAGGCGAAGGCGGGATCGCCGGCCGGCACGGCCAGGAAGAACCGGTCGGAGAAAAGTTCCTCGGTAACCAGGCCTGGGTAATCGAGAGGCAGCGCCGCGACGAAGGCGTCGAGCTTACCCGAACTGGTGTCCTCGACCAGCGAGGCGGTCACGGCTTCGCGCAGTTCCAGCTGCAAGGCCGGGAAATGCCGTTTCAGCTCCGGCAGCACATGCGGCAAGAGATAGGGCGCGACCGTCGGGATGATGCCGAGCCGGAAGCGGCCTTCCAGCGCCGGGCGGCCGCGCCGGGCCGTCGCCTCGACGTCACGGACGTCGGCAAGAATGCGCTCGATGCGCGGCAGCAGGGCCACGGCCTCGTCGGTCATCCGCACCACCTTGCCGCCGCGCTCGAACAGACGGCAATTCAGCCGCAGCTCCATCTCGGCGATCTGCGAAGACAGCGCCGGCTGGCTGACGCCGGCGAGTTTTGCGGCACGGCCGAAATGCAGCGTCTGCGCCAGCGCCTCGAAATAATGCATCTGCCGGACGGTCAAACCGATCATAAGGAAAACCTATCAGAATAAACAGCAAAGGCAATTTGTCTTTATCGGCTGGGCGGGCTAGTCTGGAACCATTCCAGGATGGCGCGGCCGCCGGCCCTGCCCGGAAAATCAACAAAATCCCGAAAAATCAACAAATCGGAGGCAAAGATGGACGCGAAAACCGACGACAACAGCGCCGGCAAATGCCCGGTCCCACATGGATCGGCCAGGAGGAGCAACCGTGACTGGTGGCCGAACCAGCTTGACCTTGGCGTCCTCCATCAGCAGTCCAGCCTGTCGGACCCGATGGACGAGGACTTCGACTACGCCAAGGAATTCAAGAGCCTCGATCTCGATGCGGTGATCAGGGACCTGCACAAGGTGATGACCGATTCGCAGGATTGGTGGCCGGCCGATTTCGGCCATTACGGCCCGCTCTTCATCCGCATGGCCTGGCACAGCGCCGGTACCTATCGCATCGGCGACGGCCGTGGCGGCGCCGGCGCCGGCCAGCAGCGTTTCGCGCCGCTCAACAGCTGGCCGGACAATGCCAATCTCGACAAGGCGCGCCGGCTGCTGTGGCCGGTCAAGCAGAAATACGGCAGGAAGATCTCCTGGGCCGACCTGTTGATCCTCACCGGCAACGTCGCGCTGGAATCGATGGGCTTCAAGACCTTCGGCTTCGCCGGCGGCCGCGCCGATGTCTGGGAGCCGGAGCAGGACGTCGACTGGGGATCGGAAACCAAGTGGCTCGCCGACGAGCGCTATTCCGGCGACCGCGAACTTCAGGGCCATCTCGGCGCCGTGCAGATGGGGCTGATCTACGTCAACCCGGAAGGGCCGAACGGCACGCCCGATCCATTGGCCGCGGCGCGCGATATCCGCGAAACCTTCGCCCGCATGGCCATGAACGATGAGGAAACCGTGGCGCTCATCGCCGGCGGCCATACCTTCGGCAAGACCCATGGAGCCGGCGATGCATCGCTCGTCGGCCCGGAGCCGGAAGGCGCCGGCATCGAGGCGCAGGGCCTCGGCTGGTCGAGCAAGCATGCCACCGGCATTGCCGGCGACGCCATCACCTCGGGCCTCGAGGTGACCTGGACCACGACGCCGACCAAATGGAGCAACAACTTCTTCGACAATCTGCTCAACTACGAATGGGAGCTGACCAAGAGCCCGGCCGGCGCCCATCAGTGGACGCCGAAGGGCGGCGCCGGTGCAGGCACCGTGCCGGACGCGCACGATCCCTCGAAGCGCCGCGCGCCGGCGATGCTGACCACCGACCTCGCGCTACGCGTCGACCCGGCCTACGAGAAGATCTCGCGGCGCTTCCATCAGAATCCTGATCAGTTCGCCGATGCCTTCGCCCGCGCCTGGTTCAAGCTGACGCATCGCGACATGGGTCCGGCCGTCCGCTATCTCGGCCCGCTCGTGCCGAAGGAAGAGCTGATCTGGCAGGACCCGATACCGGCAATCGACCACGAGCTGGTCAGCGAGCAGGACATCGCCTCGCTGAAGGCGAAGATCCTGGCCGCCGGCCTGTCCGTTTCAGAACTGGTTTCGACCGCCTGGGCCTCGGCCTCGACTTTCCGCGGCTCCGACAAGCGCGGCGGCGCCAACGGCGCACGCATCCGCCTGGCGCCGCAAAAGGATTGGGAGGTCAACCAGCCGGCGCAACTGGCCAAGGTGCTCGAGACACTCGAAGGCATCCAGAAGGGCTTCAATAACTCGCAGTCCGGCGGCAAGAAGGTCTCGCTTGCCGACCTGATCGTGCTTGGCGGCGTCGCCGCGATCGAGAAGGCGGCCAAGGACGGCGGCCATGACGTGGGGGTGCCGTTCACGCCGGGCCGCATGGACGCCTCGCAGGAACAGACCGATGTCCAGTCCTTCGCCGCGCTCGAGCCGAAAGTCGATGGCTTCCGCAATTATGTCAGGGGCAAGCCGCCGATGTCGGTCGAGGCGATGCTGGTCGACCGGGCGCAGCTGCTGACCTTGACGGCGCCGGAGATGACGGTGCTCGTCGGCGGGTTGCGGGTGCTCGGCGCCAACACCGGTCAGTCGAAGCACGGGGTGTTCACCGACAGGCCGGGCACGTTGACCAACGATTTCTTCGTCAACCTGCTCTCCATAAACACGGTTTGGGATCCGGCCGCCGGTTCCGATGAAGTCTACGAAGCGCGCGACCGCAAGACCAGGGCAGTCAAGTGGACCGGCACCCGCGCCGACCTGATCTTCGGCTCGCACGCGCAATTGCGTGCGCTGGCCGAGGTCTACGGGTCGGCGGACGCCGGGCGGAAGTTCGTCAGGGATTTCGTCGCCGCCTGGACCAAGGTGATGAACGCCGACCGTTTCGACCTCGCGGCCTGATCCGGGCATACGAATTTCTCGACGCAACGAAAAAGGCGCGGGCCTCGACCCGCGCCTTTTTCATGAAGCCTTCGAAAAGTCAGTCTTTCTCGAAGATACCGGCCTTGGCGACCACGCCGGCGATGGCGCCGCCGATCAGCGGCGCGACGATGAACAGCCAGAGCTGGCTGATCGCCGCAGCTCCCGAAAACAGCGCCGGTCCGATGGAACGAGCCGGGTTGAGCGATGTGCCGGTCACCGGAATGATGGCGAAGTGCAGTCCGGCCAGCGTCAGGCCGATGACCAGGCCGGCGAAGGCCGTCGTGTGCTTGGCGTTGGTGACGCCGAGGATCACCGTGACGAAGGTGAAGGTGCCGATCAGCTCCCACAGGAAGGCCGAGCTGACGCCCCATTTCGTCACGTCCCAGCCATTGGCGCCGAAGCCGCCGGTGTGGCCGCCGACCTGTCCGGAGACGATGATCCACAGCGCCAGCGACGCGATGATGGCGCCGATGACCTGCGCGATCCAATAGGGAATGACGTCCCTGGCCGGCATCCGCCCGGCGAGGAACACACCGAGCGTCACCGCCGGATTGAGGTGCGCGCCCGAAATCGGGCCGATCGCGTAAGCGGCCGCTATCAGGCCGATGCCGAACGCCAGACCGATACCTTCCTGGCCGAGCGGCAGCGCGCCGCCGAAGCCGCCCGTCACCACCGAAGCCGTGCCGATGAACACCAATAGAAACGTGCCTAGAACTTCCGCCAGATAAGTTTTCATTGCCCTCTCCTCGTATCGACCCGCGGCTCCGCTTTTTCTGCGACGCGAATCACCGCGCAAAGAGTATTCGCAACCGGAAAACTTGCAAAGCAGAGCAGTTTCGCAAGCCGCTATGCTTGTGAGCGCCGGACACGCACATTAGAGACTTATAATATATTGATCGAATTGTTCGTTCCGCATGCCGGCGCCCGCCTGGTGGCCGCGGCTCGCGATGCATCAATCCACATTCGTCACCCCTCGGCATGGATCGTCTCGCCGTCGGCGAAACAGAACTGTTTCAATCAGGGCACGAAAAGCTCTAAGAGCAGGGCCGGAATTAATTTACTGAGTAATGGAAGACGACAATGAGACTGGGCGGGCGGCTGGCGGCAGCCATTGAAGTGCTTGACGACATTGGCCGGCGCCACCGGCCGGTGGCCGATGCGCTGAAGGACTGGGGCCTGTCGCACCGCTTCGCCGGTGGCGGCGACCGCGCCGCGATCGGCAACATCGTCTATGACGCGCTGCGTCGCAAACGCTCCGCCGGTTGGCTGTTGGGCGAAGACACGCCGCGCGCCATCGGCTTCGGCGCGCTGCTGCTCGAATGGGGCCAGACGGCGCAGTCGCTGAACGAGGCGCTCGAGGGCGACAAGTTCGCGCCGCCGCTGCTTACCGCCGACGAATTGAAAATGCTCGGCGGTCGCCGGCTTGCCGATGCGCCGCCGGCCGTCAGGGCAGACATCCCAGACTGGTGCATGCCGCTGTTCGAGCGGGCGTTCGGCACGGCCTGGGTGGAAGAGGGGGCCGCGCTGGCGACGCGCCCGCCGCTCGACCTCAGGGTCAACACGCTGAAGGCCGATCGCGGCAAGGTGCTGGCGGAACTGGCGGAGACCGGCGCCAAGCCTGCGCGGATCGCGCCGCACGGCATCCGCATCCCGCCGATCGAAGGCGACGGCAGGCACCCGAACGTGCAGGCCGAGCCGGCCTTCCAGAAAGGCTGGTTCGAGGTTCAGGACGAGGGTTCGCAGATTGCGGCCGAACTGGCCGGCGCCGAACCTGGAATGCAGGTGCTCGATTTTTGCGCCGGCGCCGGCGGCAAGACGCTGGCGCTGTCCGCGGCGATGGACAATCGCGGCCAGATCTTCGCCCACGATGCCGAGAAGGCACGGCTGGCGCCGATCTTCGACCGCATCCGCCGTTCGGAAAACCGCAACGTGCAGATCGTCACCAAGCCGGCCGAACTGGCGCCGCTCGGCAAGCACATGGATATCGTCCTGATCGATGCGCCCTGCACCGGCAGCGGCACGTGGCGGCGCCGGCCGGACGCCAAATGGCGGTTGACGCAAAGACAGCTCGACGCCCGCAAGGGCGAGCAGGAGACGATCCTCGATGCCGCCAGGGACTTCGTCAAACCCGGCGGCCTGCTGGTCTATATAACCTGTTCGGTGTTCGACGAGGAGAATGGCGACCAGGTTTCGGCGTTCCGGGACCGCCATCCCGATTTTGTCCCGGTCGATCACCGCCAGCTTTGGGACAGCCGTTTTGCGGGCCACGAAGCGGCAATGCGCATTGGCGCTGCGGGCGGCATTTCGCTGTCGCCATTGCTGAGCGGCACCGACGGCTTTTACTTCTGCGCGCTGCGGCGGGCCGGCTGAATCGTTGCCATCGATACAGGGCTAAGCCAAATGCTGCAGTGCAGCATTTGCGATTGCCTGCCGCCCACCCCTCTGCGATAAATGCCTTTGCAATAAGATTTGCCGAGAAACGAAGGGCGACGGCCATGGCAGCAAAGATCGTTCCTGCTCCCGATTATGAGGACCGCGTCAGGACGTCCTTCGCGCGCCAGAACGCGATGATGACGATTGGCGCCGAGCTGACGCTGGTGACGCCCGGCATCATCGAGATCGAAATGCCCTATTCTGCGGCGCTGACGCAGCAGCACGGCTTTCTCCATGCCGGCGTCATTTCGACGGCTCTCGACTCGGCCTGCGGCTATGCGGCATTCTCGCTGATGCCGGAAAATTCCGGCGTGCTGACCATCGAGTTCAAGGTCAATCTGCTGGCGCCCGGCAGGGGCGAGCGCTTCCTGTTCCGCGGCTCGGTGACCAAGCCCGGCCGCACCATCATCGTCGCCGATGGACAAGCCTATGCGTTCGCCGTCGACGGCGAGGCCAAGCTGATCGCCACGATGACCGGAACGATGATGACAGTGCTCGGCCGCGACGGAATCGAGGGCTGAGGAGCGGGTAGGGAGGATGGACGATCATGGCCGGCAAGACACCTGGTGAGCTCACCCCGATCTCCGGCAAGTCCGTTCTCTTCGTCATGGCGGCCGAGGCCGAATACGGTCCACACCTGCAGCGGCTGTTCACACCGCTGATGACCGGCGTCGGACCGGTCGAGGCCGGCGTCGGACTCAGCGCCGAACTATCCCGGCTGCATGCCGGGATGGCGCTGCCCGATCTCGTCGTGTCGCTCGGGTCGGCGGGCAGCCGGACGCTGGAGCAGACGGAAATCTACCAGGCCGTTTCGGTTGGCTACCGCGACATGGACGCCTCGCCCCTGGGGTTCGAGAAGGGCGCCACGCCGTTCCTCGACCTGCCTGTCAGCGTGCCGCTGCCGTTCAGGATACCAGGCGTCAGACAGGCGACGCTGTCGACCGGGGCGGCAATCGTCTCCGGCGCCGCCTACGACGCGATTGCCGCCGACATGGTCGATATGGAGACCTTCGCCTGCCTGCGCGCCTGCCAGCTGTTCGACGTTCCGCTTATCGGCCTGCGCGGCATTTCCGACGGCGCGGCCGATCTGAGACACGTTGGCGACTGGACCGAATATCTGCACGTCATCGACGAGAAGCTGGCCGCGGCGGTGCAACTGCTGGAACAGGCGATCGCCTCAGGCGCGATCGACTTCAAGCTTGTTGGGGCGGCAGGTTCTTAGCGTTGCCGAACAGCACGCCGATCATCCTGAAGCGAACGGCGTTGTCGCGATTGATGTAAGTGACTGACCCGGGCTCGTGATCGAGGGTCCAGCGTCCGGTCGCGCCGGTGTCCCAGTCGGCGACATAACCGTCATCGAGCATCCGCCAGCGCCCGCTTCGCGCCTCGCCATCGTCGAGCAGCATGTGCGCGGCACCCTCGCTTTCAAAATAGACGTAAGCCTCCTTGCCGTTTCGTTCCAACACATGGGTCATGCCCGGAATGAGCATTGCAAGGGCTTCCTTCTGAAGTGCTGCCATGATTTCCTCCTGAATTGAAGTCGCCGATTGCCTTGGCCGGCATCGCCACTTAGAGTGAACTAGTAGTCAAGATGCTTGACTATGTATCGGGCGAGAAGAATTTGGTCAAGGACCTTGACGAAAAACCTGAAGCGTTGCCGGATCACATAGGTTGGCGGCTGTGGCAGGCGAGCCGCGCCTGGCAGACCGAGTTCGCCGCTGCGATGCGCGCTGCCGGCCATCACTGGTTCACCGAAGCGCGTGCCGGCCTGCTTGGACATATCCCGCGCGGCGGCATGCGCCAGTCGGCGCTGATCGAGCGCTCGGCGATCTCAAAGCAGGCGATTCAGCAATTGCTCGATGGCCTGGAGACGGAAGGTGTGTTGCACCGTCTGCCCGATCCGCAAGACGGTCGCGGCAAGCTTGTGCGCTACACCCGCAAGGGCCTGGACGCCCTGCGCGATGGCGACCGCATCAAGCTGCAGATCGAACGGAGCTATGTTGCCCGCCTTGGTCACGAGCGTTTCGCGGCGCTGATGGGCGCCTTGCGGTCACTCGATACAACGCAAACTGATGCATTGGACAAAGCCTCTGGCGTTCAGGACAACACACCGGAATCGAAGTGAAAGCGCGACCTCACAACCCATTGCGCCGACTCGTTTCTTTCTCTAAACGCTCGCCATGAAAACAGCCAATCATCCCGACACCGTCCTGATTGTCGATTTCGGCAGCCAGTTCACCCAGCTGATTGCCCGCCGCATCCGCGAGGCCGGCGTCTTTTCCGAGATCGTGCCCTTCCAGTCGGCCGAGGCGGCGTTCAAGCGCATCGATCCGAAGGCGGTGATCCTGTCCGGCGGTCCGGCCTCGACCGGCGACATCGGCAGCCCGCGCGCGCCGCAGATCGTCTTCGATGCCGGCGTGCCGGTGCTCGGCATCTGCTATGGCCAGATGGCGATGTGCGTGCAGATGGGCGGCGTCGCCGAAAGCTCCGACCACCGCGAATTCGGCCGCGCCTTCGTCGAGATCGCCAAGGACAGCCCGTTGTTCGAGGGCCTGTGGGCGCCCGGCCAGCGCCACCAGGTGTGGATGAGCCATGGCGATCGCGTCATCTCCCTGCCCAAGGGGTTCGAGGTGCTCGGAAAATCGGAGGGCTCGCCCTTCGCCATCTTCGGCAATGTCGAGCGCAAAATGTACGGCCTCATGTTCCACCCCGAAGTGGTGCATACGCCGGACGGCGCCAGGCTGCTCCGCAACTTCGTCCACAACATCGCCGGCATCGAAGGCGACTGGACGATGCGCGCCTACCGCGAGCACGCGGTCGAGACGATCCGCAAACAGGTCGGCAAGGGCAAGGTGATCTGCGCGCTGTCGGGCGGCGTCGATTCCTCGGTCGCGGCCTTGCTGATCCATGAGGCGGTCGGCGACCAGCTCACCTGCATCCTTGTCGACCACGGTCTGATGCGCAAGGACGAGGCATCAGGCGTGGTGGAGATGTTTCGCCAGCATTACAATCTGCCGCTGATCCTGGTCGACGCTTCGGACCGTTTCATCGGCGCGCTCGAGGGCGAGTCGGATCCCGAGAAGAAGCGCAAGACCATCGGGCGGCTGTTCATCGAAGTGTTCGAGGAGGAGGCCGAGAAGCTCGGCGGCGCCGATTTCCTGGCACAAGGCACCCTCTATCCCGACGTCATCGAAAGCGTCTCTTTCAGCGGCGGCCCGTCGGTGACGATCAAGTCGCATCACAATGTCGGCGGCTTGCCCGAACGCATGAACATGCAGCTGGTCGAGCCGCTGCGCGAATTGTTCAAGGACGAGGTGAGGGCGCTCGGCAAGGAGCTCGGCCTGCCCGACAGCTTCATTGGCCGGCATCCGTTCCCCGGTCCCGGTCTCGCCATCCGCTGTCCGGGCGGCATCACCCGCGAAAAGCTGGAGATCCTGCGCGAGGCCGACGCCATCTATCTCGACGAGATCCGCAAGGCCGGACTCTACGACGCCATCTGGCAGGCCTTCGCCGTGCTGCTGCCCGTGCAGACCGTCGGCGTGATGGGCGACGGCCGCACCTACGAGTTCGTCTGCGCGCTGCGCGCCGTCACCTCGGTCGACGGCATGACGGCAGACTTCTACCATTACGACATGGCATTCCTGGGAGCAGCCGCCACCCGCATCATCAACGAGGTACGCGGCATCAACCGCGTCGTCTACGACGTGACGAGCAAACCGCCAGGCACCATCGAGTGGGAGTGAGGGGTACAAACGGCGGCAATATCGTAGTTTGGGCGGCTAGTTTCATCGCCGCGCAATTACCGTTCTAGTCGAGTTTTTCACTCCGCTAAGCTGGCTTTCTCCATCTTTGCCCGGCAACTCCGATCTGCGGCCACTTCTAGTGGATTGATTGGGACGAAAGAGTCCTGTTGGGATTTCTGTTGTCGCCGCAGCGTGCGACGTTAGGGGATGCGTACTGGCATCAGCATTTCTGTAACGGCCTCGGACAGGGCTCGGCTTGAAGCGATCGTGGCGGGGCGGAGTTCGCCGCAGAAGCATGTCTGGCGCGGATCATTCTGCTGACCGATCAGGGGCTTGGAACGCTCGCGATTATGGCGGCGACCGGCAAGTCGAAAACCTGCGTGTGGCGATGGAAGGAACGCTTCATGGCCGAGGGTGTCGAAGGACTGCTGCGCGTCAAGACCCGGCCTCCGGGCATCGCGCCGCTTGAGGCCAGGCTGGTCGACCAGGTCGTGGCGCTGACGCTGGTGCGCAAGGCCGGTTGCTCCAACGCTCGGGCCAAACATTTATGTTTGGATGTCGTGCAGTATCGTTAATCTCCAAGCGGCTTTAAATGGGGCAACGTAAGTCCGTCAACAAACAACGGAGTACGTCAATGTCCCAATCCACTCACACCATGCATGCGCTGATCTTGGGTCAGTTCAAACAGCCCTTCAGGCTCTCGGAAGTCTCGCGGCCCGTTCCTGGCGACGGCGAGGTTCTCGTCAGGGTCAGAGCGAGCGGCGTCAATCCTCTCGACACTAAGATCCGCGCAGGCGCTGCGGCACATGCGAAACATCCGCTTCCGGCGATTCTCGGCATCGACCTTGCCGGCGTCGTCGAGCAGGTTGGTCCGAGTGTCACCGCGTTCAAACGCGGGGACGAGGTCTTTGGCATGACCGGAGGCGTGGGCGGGAACCAAGGTTCGCTGGCCCAGTTCGCAGCAGTCGATGCGCGGCTGCTTGCACCGAAGCCCACGAACCTGTCCATGCGCGAGGCGGCAGCGCTGCCGCTGGTCTTCATCACCGCATGGGAGGGCCTTGTCGATCGTGCCAAGGTTTCGGCAGGTCAGAAGGTCCTGGTCCAGGGCGGTGCGGGCGGCGTCGGTCATGTTGCGATCCAGATCGCGAAGGCGTTCGGCGCCGAGGTGTACGCCACTGACGCAGCCGCGAAGAAGCCGTTGATCGAGCGCCTGGGAGCGGTCGCGATCGATTATCGCGAGAAGACGGTGGAGCAATATGTCGCCGAATACACGGACGGTCGCGGCTTCGATGTCGTCTACGACACCGGCGGCGGGACGGTGCTGGACGCGTCATTCGCCTCCGTCAAGCGGTTTGGCCATGTCGTCAGTTCCCTCGGTTGGGGTAGTCACGCACTGGCGCCACTGTCGTTCAAGGCGGCGACCTATTCGGGCGTGTTCACGCTTCTTCCGCTGCTGACAGGCATTGGCCGTGAACACCACGGCGAGATCATGCGGGAGGCCGCGCGGCTGGCCGAGGCTGGCAAGCTTGTCCCGATCGTCGATCCGCGTCTCTTCACACTCGAAACAGCGAGCGACGCCTACGCTGCCATCGAAGATGGCAATGCCCAGGGCAAGCTGGTCGTCGACATAGACGTCTGATGCGGAACGTCGAAGCGGGCTGTTCCGGGACCGTGACAGCCTCCCAGACGACGTCTCCGTTCACGGATCCCAAGAACCTAAAAGGAAAACATTATGCCTTATATTCGCGTTACGTTGGTCGACAACGTCTTCTCCGCCGAGGAGAAGCATGAAATGGCCCAAGGCCCTCACAGACGTCATGGTTCGCTTCGAAGGTTCCGAGGCGTTTCGCGAAGTAGTGTGGGTCTTGATCGAGGAACTCCACACCGATGGCTGGCACATTGGCGGACGCCCGTTCGAAGGTCCGAAGTCTCTGATGGGCATGCTCGAACGAAGCAAGACGGTTTACGAGTCGATTGACGGAAATCCCGCGACGCGGGAGGAATTTGCTCGGTTGGCCCCACCCATATCTGCGTGACGGGCGGCGTGGATGCTCAAGAATCCCACGATTCGAGCCGGCGCTTGCATTCCCGGCTCGAATATATCGCGCCTCCCATGGCGCCCCGCCTCGATCTGCTGCATATGAAATCGCATGAAGATGGGCGATCTTCGTGAGAATCCATGCGAGCACGTTTGAGTATCAAGGATGGAATGGAGCGATCTAAAGATATTTCTGGCTATTTCCCGCGAGGGCACTTTGGGCGCAGCAGCGCGCCGACTTGGGCAGACGCAGCCGACAATGGGTCGGCGATTGCGCGCGCTGGAAGAGGCTGTCGGCCATACGCTTTTCCAACGCAACTCCGACGGTTTTGTTCTGACCGACGAAGGTCAAGCGGTGCTCGGCCATGCCGAAAAGATCGAGGAAGAGGCGCTCGCCTTCGAGCGGCGGCTTGCCGGCGCCGAGGCGCATCTCGAGGGCAACTTGCGCGTTTCGTCGTCGGATTGGTTTGGTCACATCATGCTGGCTCCCGTTCTAGCCGAGTTTGGCCGCCGGCATCCGAAGCTATGCGTGGAGTTGCTCACCGACGCGCGCCTCTACAGCCTTCCCCGGCGAGAGGCCGATCTGGTGTTTCGGATTACCCCATTCAGCGATGTGGAAGTGATCTCGCGTCGACTGATGCACATTCCCTATGCGCTCTACGCACCAGCAGGCATGGCCTCCCCGTTGCTGGGAGACGGTGCGGGCGCGCGTTTGATCACCATGGATATGGCATACGCAGAAATGCCCGACGCAGTGTGGCTTAAACAGAAGCTGCCTAACGCTGAAGTCTGCCTGCGCAGCAACAATCGCGAGGTCCAGGCGCAGCTTTGTGCGCAGGGCGCCGGGCTTGCGGTTTTGCCGAGGCCACTGGGCGACCGCACGCCTGGGCTCGCAGCGATAGACATCGGCGAAACGCCACCCGGCCGGGATACCCATGTGGGCTACC
Organism: Mesorhizobium sp. M0854; assembly: GCF_040319815.1. Taxonomy (NCBI): domain Bacteria; kingdom Pseudomonadati; phylum Pseudomonadota; class Alphaproteobacteria; order Hyphomicrobiales; family Phyllobacteriaceae; genus Mesorhizobium; species Mesorhizobium sp. M0854. The sequence goes on along the minus strand of NZ_JAMYOL010000006.1, from coordinate 237,046 downwards.
ACCGGGACTTACGGCGGCTCGCACGGTTACGAGCCTTGCTCGACCTAGTCATAGAGCGGCTCGCAAATTGATCTCTCGTCGATTCCATTCAGTGCACGTCGATGTCGTCGCGTCGAAGCGACGTTCTTGCGCGGCCTGTTCGAACCGGCGCAGGCGCTTCACGTCGCGCAGAGGGGGAGCGCCAAACAGACGCCGGAACTCACGATTGAATTGCGTCGCGCTATCGCAGCCCAATTGAAATGCCGAGACGTTCCCCTCGATGCCCGCCGACGTTGTTCTGCCAGGGTTCGCGTGCGTCGGCGACGAGCTGCTGGTCCGGGTGGACATCGAGGCATTGCCGTAGGGTGATGTGCTACGCCTGGTCGATGTTCTGGACGTTGTACGCGACGCGTTGCGCTTCGCCCAAAAGCTGCTGCGTGCGCTGGACAGACTGCTGGAACTGTAGAGAGACGAGAACGGCAGGTTCGTAAAGCTAGTCTAGTTATTCGAGATCGGCGTCAATGCGAACGATCAGCCCGGCGGCATTAACCGAGATGTCAAGAAGGCCGGTCTCGTGACCAAAGTCTCCGGTGAAATTGACCCGCACGCGCGCTTGGCCGGCGCCGATGCCGTCGATCGAGAGGAAGCGGGTGACCGTGTGATAGCCTACGAAATACCGCTCGATGTAATCGCGGACGCCGGCATGACCGTCGAATCGGTGGCCGGTCGACGGGTCGTCGATCACCGCATCTGGCGTGAACAAGGTCACCGCCGCGTCGGCGTCGAACGCGTTGGTTGCCGCGATCAGCGCATCTGCCGCTTTGCGCAAGGTGTTGGCGGTCATCGCTTTAGCTCCCGTGCTGCCAGCTCTTGAAGACGAATTCGAGGCTGCAACCGTCCAGGTCTCTGACCTGCGCCGCATAGTAGCGGGGATCGTAGTGCAGCTGCGGTCCCTGTGCGTTGATCTTGGTCGCACCGGCCGCCAAAGCTTCGGCATGGGAGGCATTCACCATCGCTTCAGAATCGGCGGCGAAACCGACATGCACCGCGCCGGGTGCTGCCGAGCCCTCCCTCAGCCAGAAGAACATCCGGCCCTTGGCGCCGAAGCCCTTGAGGTCGGGATGCCCCGCCGGTCCGTCCTTACCGTCGTAGTCGAGGCGGTCGGTGACCCCGAGCATAGGAAGTGGCCTTTCGCAAAAGGCGATCGACCGCGCCGTATCATTTACTGTCAGGAGCACATGATCGAGCATGTGAGCTTCCTCAAATCATGTAGCCGCCGCCAATTTCGATGTTCTGGGCGTTGATCCAGCGGTTCTCGTCTGACAGCAGGCTGGCGACCATGCAGCCGACATCGTCCGGTTCGCCGACGCGACCGAGCGCAGTCTGCCCGGCGAGTAGCGCCTCGAATTCTTCGCTTAGCCCACCGCCAAGCTCGGTGCGGATGGGCCCCGGCGCGATCGAGTTGGCACGGATGCGGCGCTCGCCGAATTCCTTGGCCATGTAGCGCGTCAGCACCTCGAGGCCGCCCTTGAAGGAGGCGTAGGGCGCAACGCCGGCGGTCGCGACGCGGCTGGTTGCGCTGGTGACGTTCACGATCTGACCGCCATCGGCGATCAGGGGAAGCAGGGCCTGCGTGAGAAAGAATGGCCCCTTGAGATGCACGCGGAACAGTCCATCGAACTGCTCTTCGGTCACCGAGGCGATGGGGTTATAGAGCCCGTACCCCGCATTGTTGACGAGGAAATCGAAGGTCTTTCTGTTCCAGGTCCTTGCCAGCGCTTCGCCGACTGCGTCGCGAAACGCAAGGAACGCCGAACTGTCGCTGACGTCCAGCTTTATGGCGACTGCCTTGCCGCCATCCGCTACGATCGCCTTGCCGACCTTCGCTGCCGCATCCGGATTGCTGTTGTAAGTCAGGATGACACCCATGCTGCGCCTGGCGCACTGGATCGCGACGCTGGCGCCGAGGCCGCGGCTGCCGCCTGTGATGATGACGATGCTCATTTGGTGCTCCTTGGATTTGCTGACCAGGTGATAGGCGCGGGGGATCGCGGCCGCTCGCACGATCCTACTCGGATCTTGCCTATTTCTGCTTCCCTGTTGATCGGCGTGCACCGCTGTGAAACAACGATGCCCATGGGCACGCAGCTTCAGGAACTCAGGCAGCTGGCTTCTCGCGCGGAAAACCGCCGCACGGAGACGGGCATTCCGCGTGTCGCCATGGTTCAGGGCGACATACCGGAACATCAGCTTGCCGCCGTCTACGATCCCATGGTCAATCTGATCCTGAGAGGGTCGAAGACGATGACGGTCGGCGATCGGACGTTTCGCTACGATTCCGCGACCTATTTCGTGATGTCGGTCGATCTGCCGGCGGTTGGCTCCGTGCACCCATCTGAAAACGGAGAACCCTATCTGGCGATCAGCCTGACTCTGGAGCCGGCGATCGTCGCCAATCTGCTGGCCGACCTGCCCAAACCTGCTGGAGGTGAGCTCTACAGACCCGGCTTCTCCGTCGCGCCGGTCACACCGGACCTGCTCGACTGCTGGCTTCGCATGCTGCGCTTGATGGAGCGTCCGAACGAGATCGCAGCCCTGGCGCCTGCCTACGAGCGCGAGATCCTCTTCCGCGTGATGCAGGGGCCGCTCGGCTGGATGCTGCGTGATGTCGCCACGCCTGACACTGCTCTCTCGCGGATCGGGATCGCCATCCAGTGGATCAGGGAGAACTTCGCCAAGCCGTTGCGCGTCGAGGCTTTAGCGGAGATGGCGGCTCTCAGTGTTTCCGCGTTCCACCGCCATTTCAAGGCCGTGACGGCGCTCAGCCCGCTGCAGTACCAAAAGCACGTGCGCTTGCTACACGCCCGATCCCTGCTCATTGCCGGAGAAGGCAACGCCACGTCCGTCGCGTTCGGTGTGGGTTACGAAAGCCCAAACCAGTTCAGCCGCGAATATGCTCGTCAGTTCGGGTTGCCGCCGTCGAGAGATGTGGCGCGATTGCGCCAGAGAGGCCCACGCAACGCCGAACATTTGCTGGCGATCAGCAATGGATGAATGTCGCGGGGCGAACTCGCGGACGACGAAGGACTACACCGTAGGCAGGGCTTCAATTCAATCCTGCTCCGACGTGGAGATGATATCCTTGTCGAGTCACATTCTTTTTTCTGACACGCAAAGGGTGAGCGATAGGGGAGGGCACAGCAGGCCTCACAACGCGACCTTCACTTCGCGCGCCTGGCCAAGCGGTTGTTTGAAGGTGAAGGACGTTCACGCGCCGGGGATGGCGGACCGAGCCGTGACGGTATAATTCCGGGAGGAATCGTGGGCGGCGTAGTCTGGCGTAGAGGCGGCGGTGCGGGCCAAGGAGTGATGTCGCCGCCGCGCCTGCCGATAGATGGCGGAACCATAATTTCCGCGATATGCCAGAAAAAACCAATGATTTCAAAAGCCGGTACTTTTGGCGGTCTATATGACGGTATGCAGAAACCGAAAAAACATTTTGTGAAGCGAATTCAAGTTCTTAAGTTAACGATTGATAATCGAGTGGGAGTGACGAGGAGTACTGCGGAGTAGAAGAGGATAGAGCAGCACGTTTAAGGCGATGTTGGCTCGGCGATAATAGTCAATAGTCCCAGCCCCCGGCCACCCGGCGACGGCATAGACGAAGCATCTGGCCGATCGGCGAATGTCTGGAACGAACGTCCCACAGAGAAGGGTGGAGCAGCCTAGCCTTGCTGGGTTTGACACCCGGGGTCCGCGGCAACTGCCACCGGCGAGGCGTTGCATCTGCCGGCCACGTATCCTTTCGCTGGGTTCATCCGTCTTAGCTGTTCATGGGCACGGTCATCCTTGACATCGCCCTCCTGGACGAATTGGAGCGTGACAAATGAACAGCAAGCAGAGCCTAGCGAACAAGATACACTACGAAACGCTCGCGGAGGCTTTTCGCAGCGGTCGAGAATCGCCACAGGAAGCATCCGAGTGGTCCGTTTTGACGGCAGAACCGGGCGGCGTCGATTACGTCGAGACGAAGGTCGGCGACAAGACCGCGCTGTGGGTTCAGCCAAAAACGGCGGCCAAAGACCGGGTCATGCTTTACCTGCACGGCGGTGGCTATGTCGGCGGATCGATCTGGACCCATCGCAAGATGGTCGGACACCTTGCTAAGGCGATCGGCTGTTACGCTCTGCTCGCTACGTACGACTACGTTTTCCAGAGCAAGTTTCCGCGCCAAATCGAGCAGGCCGTGACCGCGTTCGAATGGCTCGCCGAGCAGGGTGTCGCGCCGAAGCACACCATAGCTGCAGGCGATTCCGCTGGTGCTGGCCTGATCGTTGCGGCGGCGATGAAACTCCGCGATGCGGGACGGCCGCTGCCGGCCGCGATCCTCAGCATCTCTGGCTGGTATGATCTGTCGGCGAGCGGGCACTCCTACGAAAGCAACCGCGAGAAGGACGCCTTCTTCCAGAAGGCGGTCGTGGATATGCTGGTATCGCAAGTCCTTGCAGGGACCGATCCCCGGCATCCACTCGCCAGCCCGATCTTTGCCGATCTGAAGGGCCTGCCGCCGATCTATCTGCAAGTGGGTGGAGACGAAACCCTGCTCGACGACAGCCGAGCGCTCGCCGACCGCGCGAAAGCCGCCGGCGTCGAGATGCGCTTAGACGTATTTCCCGGGATGCTGCACTCGTTCCAGATGATGGCCGGCCGCGCTCCCGAAGCCGACGACGCGATCGCGCGGTTGGCACAATGGGTTCGCCCCAAGCTTGGTCTGGCCGCAACCGCGGCAATACGCGCTGAAGGTCAGGAGGTCGCATGACTGGCAAATTGAAACCAAGATGTGGCAGCTGAAGGACATGCCCGAGCGACCGACCGGCCTGTTCGATGCGCGATATCGCGCCTTCCTCGAGACGGTGTCAGGCGTCCGCGCCCAGCTGCATCGCTACTGCGCCCGCATGACGGGCTCACGCCTCGACGGTGAGGATCTCGTGCAGGAGACGCTGTTCGAGGCCTACACGAAGATTGAGACCCTCGACGATGCCCGCCAGCTCAAACCCTGGCTGTTTCGCATCGCTCACAATCGCTGCATTGACTTCCTGCGGCGACGCGATGCGCGCAAGCGCGCGGAGCACGCCTATTCGGACGACATCGGCATCCTCGCTGCTGAGCCGGCGACGACCGATGCACATCGCGCCATCGAACGGCTGGTTGGCCACCTGCCGCCCAAAGAGCGCGCCTGCGTCCTCCTGAAGGATGTTTTCGACTATTCGCTGGAAGAGACCGCAGAACTCGTGGACTCGACGGTTGGCGGCGTCAAATCCGCGCTCTCCCGCGGACGGGCGAAGCTCGCCGACTTGCCCCCTGAACCTGCCGGTGAACCGAACCGTCCGCTTGATCCCGACACTGCGCGGCTCTTGCAGCGCTATGTTGACCTCTTCAACCGCCATGACTGGGATGGCGTGCGGAGCCTGACCAGCGCCGATGCTCGGTTGCGGGTCGCCGACTGCTTCGACGGCCTGGTCAGAAGTTCTCCCTATTTCGTCGAATACGAGCGAAACCCGGAGACGTGGACCATGGAGTTGGGGGCGATCGACGGAGAGCCTGTCCTGATCGTGCTCTTCCAGCGAGGCGACCGGTGGCAGGTCGCGTGGCCGGTTCGTGTCCATGTCGCCGGTCGCGTCATCGATCGCATCGAAGATTATTATGCCTGTCCATGGATGTTGGAAAGCGCCGCGGAATCCGACCTGAAACTCATGACTGGGCCGGCCGTTTTGGGAAGAGCATAAGGCGACGATTTCTCACTTCTGGCCTGGCGGAGTTACGATGGTGCGTCCTCAACGAAAAATCGTGGCGTGCCTCGGGTCGAGCAGCACGGCGGGCAAGCGCCAGGCATTCGATTGGATGGCGGAGCTCCGCCGGCGGCCGGGCAACGGGCAATTTGAGTTCCGGAATTTTGGCGTCGGCGGCGACTTGGCCTACAATGCGCTGCAGCGGTTGCCGGATGTGCTCGCCTGCCGTCCCGACAAGGTCATCGTCTGGGTCGGCGGGAATGATGTTCTCACGCTCGTGTCACGCAAAGTGCGGCGGTTCTTTACGTTTTGGAAGCGTCTGCCCCGCACGCCTTCGCCCGATTGGTTCCACGAGAATCTGGCCGAGATAGCACGCAGGCTGAAGCGCGAGACGGCGGCGGACATCGGCCTTTGCTCGCTCCCTCCGATAGGAGAAGCGCCGGATTCGGACGACCCGTTCCATAGCGAGCTCAACCGGCGGATCAAGGAATATTCTGCGATCGTGGTGGCCATCGCGCACGAGGAACGCTGCGGCTATGTCCCGCTCCATGAGGCGCTCACCGAGGAAGTTCGCGCCTCGCCTGGCCGGGCCTACACGGCGTTCAACTTTCTTCCATTCTATCGCGATGCTTTTCGCGTACTGGTGCTGCGGCAGCGTCCGGATGATGTCGCCCGCGTAAATGGCTGGCTATTTCACACCGACGGCGTGCACTTGAACAGCCGGGCAGGGCTGATCGTGGCGGACCGCCTACAGAAATTCGTTCAGGCCTGAGCCCTGAGCGGCAAGGCTGTATCCGATTTGCGCACCTATCTGAATGTCTTATCGCGCAGGCTGGCGGCCGATTTATCGACCTAGCAACATCGCCACGCGCGATGCCAAAAGTTTAACGACGAACCCTAGAGGATAACCCCGGTGGCTCGGCACGTCGTCAGGAATGACATCGCTGTCCGACTTGAACTTAGTGCAAATCCGCAGCTGCAGTGGCGGGAGTTCTCCGTGAAACCGCGCTCTGTATGCCGAGACCCAATGCGGACCTCTATCGAAGTTCATTAACATCGCTGAATTGCAGCACATGGCGATGACCCTATTCGTGGCTGAAGTTTCCTTAAGCTTGTAACCCCTCAGCAATTCGGCCCCCTTGGAGCACTCGATGCGGTCCTTTCGATAGAGGATGTATGCGGTGCCGCCATCGGGATCGCGTATGGCGCCAGCACCTGGCAAAGCTTCGATCTGATCAGCTCCCTTCCGGCAGTCGTCGCAGTAGCAGGCACTGCTCACGATCGGCCTGCCGAAGGCTTTGAGTTCCACGCCACCGCAAGAGCAAGTTGCGGTCATGATAGGTGAGTGCGTCATCTGCTCGTGATCATCATGCAATTGCCCTCGCTGTCCCGAAATTCCGCGATCGTGCGCCCCGGTTGCCATGGCGCGGGGCGCGGTTCTGCTATGATCTCGGCGCCTCGCGATTTGAGTCTCTGAACGGTGACTTCGATTTCGTTGTCAACCAGCACGAGGACGGGCCCCTCAGATGGTGTTTCGTCCTTGCGCCTTAGGAAGTGGAGGGTGGTTTCGGCACCTGGAAATCCGAGTTCGATCCATCGCCACAGATCATTGCTCATGGGCTGATCCGCGACGATGCGGCAGTTCAGGTGATCGATGTAGAACGCCTTGGCGCGTTCCTGGTCGAACACCGGAAGCTCCGCGAACTGGATGTGCATTGTCGATCTCTCCCCGTTGCATCTCGGTCCAAATCAAACTAGACGGTCTAGTACCCATGAGTCAATCGGCAGCGGACACGCCAGGAGCATGACCACGACGCGTTCAGCAGGTGTTTCAGAAGAACTCGAACCGCACGGACGGTCGGCGAAAAAGCGGCGGGCCATCCTCGATGCGGCTACAGAGGTGTTTCTGCAAAAGGGCTATCTGGCCACCAACATGGACGAGATCGCGGCGCTTGCGGCCGTGTCGAAACAGACCGTCTACAAGAATTTTCCGAGCAAGGAGACGCTGTTCGTAGAGATCGTGAGCAGCGTGACCAATCGAGCCAGCGATAGGGTCCACACTGAAATGCCGGACCTCGCCGAGGGCGAAGATGTTGCCGAATATCTTCGGCGCTATGCGTACCGACAGCTTACCACTGTACTCACGCCGCGCGTCATGCAGCTGCGCCGTCTGGTGATCGGCGAGGTCGGCCGCTTCCCGGAACTGGCAAAGGCGCTCTTCGATGGCGGACCCGGGCGCGCAATTGCGGCGATGGCAGTGTTGTTCGAGCGTTTGGCTGATCACGGCCTGCTTGCGATCGATGATCCGGCCGTCGCCGCTTCCCAGTTCAATTGGTTGATTATGGGCGAGCCTTTGAACAGGGTCATGCTGTTGGGTGACGATGCGATTCCAAAACCGGCGGCGCTTCGACGGCACGCCGCGGCCGGCGTGCGGGTGTTCCTTGCGTCATACGGCAAGTGAGGCACGCCACGGCGACGAGCGAATGCCGGGCGCTACCGTGCGGACCGTTCGGCCGTGTTTGACGGTCCTTTTTTTGGTCCCCAGTGGGTCGCGGCTTGTTGCGGCGCGGCTGTCGAAATCGACCGATTGTTGTCGATAGTCGCCGAAACCGAGCCGATCCCGAATCGCCGAAATTCCCTTTTGAAATCAAGAGCGCAGATTTCTGACGGATCGCAGAGTCGGTTCTTTAGGGCGTGCAGAAAAGTTTGTGCTGCCGCGTCAACGCGTTACGATGGCTCAAAACGATCGAGTGGGAGTGAGGGGAGCGTAGTTTCGGATACTGCGGGAAACTGTGTCGTAGTGTAGGCGGCTCACACATCTCGATAGATAGATACCGAGTAATGTCCGCTTGTGGTGCCGTTCACGCTTTTGGATTGGTCAGGGCTGGGCGTGCCATCACCTGCTCTCATCGAAGTAGGCATGATGATGCCCCGGGGACTGCAATTCCCTTTCGACAGACATCTCGATCCCCACTGCGTCCCTTATTGAAAAGGCAGCCGCAGCCTCATGGTGTGTGCCCACACAATCTTCATTCGAGCTTGGTCGGTATGGACCGCGAAAGATGCGGGGCTGCATCCCTTGACCAATCTCATGCTATTCCCTATATAATCGAGTATGTACTCACTCAATGTCGTTGGACGGAAATATGGCGCGTCCCCTCAGTGAAGAAAAGCGACAGGCACTGCTCGATGCAGCGGCCGAGTTCGTCGCCAGCCTGGGCACAGGCGCGTCCACGGCCAAGATCGCAAAGGCTGCTGGCGTGTCTGAGGGAACGCTGTTCACTTACTTTCCAACCAAGGACGATCTGCTCAACCAGCTCTTTCTCGAGATCGAGGCCGACTTGGTAGAGATGATGCTGGCGCCATATCCGGCGGACGCCTCCCCCAAAGACCGACTATTCGCGGTCTGGAACCGTCTGATTGACTGGGGACTGGCTCACGCCACGGCGCGCAAGGCCCTTCGTCAGTTGAAGGTGTCGGATCGCGTGACAGCGGAAAGCCGGAACCGGTGTCACGCCATGCAGCGGGATGCGCGGACGATGGTGGAGGAGTGTCTCGCCGGCCATGCCGCGCCTGACAGGATCGCCTTCTACATCGATACCATTCTCTTCGACTTGGCCGACATCAGCATCAACGCGGTCACAGCCAAACCTCAGGAACGTGACGCCATCCGGCAGGCCGGGTTCGACCTTTTCTGGAAGGGGTCTGCCGCCTGAGTTTTAGCCCATAAATGAGTATGTAGTCACTCATAGATAAGGATCGAAAATGTCGAATTGCAAGGGTTTCACCGAAACTAACGTTCCCAAGCAGACGGGAAAAAGCTTCATCGTCACAGGCGCCAACGCCGGCGTCGGGTTCGAAATCGCGCGGGTGCTTGCCGCCAGGGGCGCGCGCGTCCTGCTTGGCTGCCGCGAGCAGACCAGGGCTCAGGACGCCATCGCGCGGATCAAGCGGATCACGCCGAATGCCGATCTCGTCTGGTTGCCGCTCGACCTCGGTGACCTGGACAGCGTTCGCACCGCAGCCGAGATCGCGGCGAAGGAGCCACGGATCGATGCGCTCATCAACAATGCCGCAATCATGAATCCGCCGCTGACGCGCACGAAGCAGGGGTTCGAATCGCAGTTCGGCGTCAATCATCTCGGCGTGTTCGCGCTCACCTCGCTGCTCCTGCCCAAACTGGCGGAGACGCCGGGATCGCGGGTGGTCGTGACCTCGAGCATCGCGCATCTGAAGGCCAAGATCGACTGGGACGACCTCAACGCCGACAAGAGCTACATCAAGACCGATCGCTACGGCGGCAGCAAATTGGCGAACGCGCTGTTCTTCTTCGAACTGGATCGTCGCCTGCGCGCGCCGAAGTCGCCCGTCACAGCCATCGGCGTTCACCCTGGCGTCGCCAATACAAGTCTTGGCCGCCACATGGGGATTGTCCAGATCGCAGGCCCAATCGTCGGCCTGCTGCTCAATAGCTCCGACAAGGGCGCGTGGCCGGCACTTTTGGCTGCGACCGGCAAGGTGAAGCCCGGAGGCTATTACGGTCCCACCGGCCTTGGCGGAATCCGCGGTGTAGCCGGCGAAGCAAAGCGCGCGCCGCATGCCGAAGATCCCGCGCTTGCGAAGCGGCTCTGGGACATCTCCATCGCCATGACCGGCATCGATCCAGGCTTGCCGGCCACCTGACTTCACGGCGACACGGTGCGTCAGGCCCTCGTGTAGGCTTGCTCTGGGGCGCGGATTGGACGAGCCTCGCCCGGGCGACGAAACCTTGCTATAAGAGACATGACGGTACTTTTCCGCTGTTAGCGGAGCGGCTCCCAGCCGCTAAAAATCGGCTCTCAGAGGCAATCGACCTCGATAGATGCCGAAACCATGCGAAAAATATTCAGTGAAAAATCTGTTTAAAATCAACAGCGTAGATTTTTGACAGCCCCCATGTCGGCTTATTGTCATCTAAACTGAGAAATTTCGAGCGAAATCAGATGCTTATGGTCCGTCCGAACAATCGAGTGGGAGTGAGGGGGCGTGCGGTAGAGTAGGTGGAGTACTGTCGGATATATTCGGAAATTGTTGGTCAACGATAGGAGGCGATAGTTCGCGGGCTATTCTGCAAGAACAAGCAGCCGTTTTACAGGTCGGCGATAGACCTTCGATTATGTGTAGAGATGCTCAAAGGGATCGATCCACCGCGCCGTTCACAGCACATGCTTTGGATTGGGATCGGAGCGCCGATCCAATTCCTCGGACAATAGACATTATGTTCCGTGGATTTGTATCATGGTCTAAGCCCCGGGGCGGGACCAACGAGACGAGCGCACGGCCGCCGAGCACAGCGGGGACGGCGCCGTAGCTGAATACGTTCTCGTGCCTCGCATAGTTTCAGAGTGCTCCCGCAATGCGTGGACCGTGCGCATGCCGTGCGCCAGATCCCTGTAGACTTAAGCGTGCCATGCTTCAGCAGCTTGGCCGACAGCGGACCCGAGTTGCCGAACGGAACAATTTGGTCGTCCTGCTACGCGACGAAGCGGACCACGCCACCATCCACCCGCAAAGCCGCGCCGGTGGTCGCCGAAGCCTGCTCCGAGCATGTGTAGATGATCATGTTGGCCACCTCATCGGTGGTCGCGAAGCGGTGGATGAGGCTCGTCGGACGCATCGCCTGCAGGAAGCCCTGCTCGGCTTCGTGCTGCGTGATTCCATTTGCGTCAGCCTGTTTCGCCATGAAGTTGCCCAGGATCTCAGAGCGGGTAGGTCCCGGCAGGACGGCGTTGACGGTGACGCCCGTGCCCGCGACCGCCTCGGCAAGCCCGCGTGAGACCGCGAGTTGAGCGGTCTTGGTCACGCCATAGTCGAGCATTTCCTTAGGGATGTTGACTGCGGATTCGCTACTTATGAACACGATGCGGCCCCAGCCTTTCGCCACCATCCGCGGCAGGTAATGACGGCTCGCGCGCACGCCACTCATTACGTTCAACTGGAAGAGGTCAAGCCAGTCCTCATCGGGGATATTTGCGATATCCTCGACGCCGTTGTAGCTCCGGATGTGTGCTGTACCGACGTTGTTCACAAGGATATCGGCGTCCGGCGCATGCGCGATCAAGGCCTTTGCCCCCTCCGCTGTCGCAAGATCAGCGGCGATACCCGAGATGTCGCTGCCGGGGAAGGCCTGCCGCATCTGCCGCACCGCCTCATCGACCCGAGCGTTTCCACGGCCGTTGACGACGACCGATGCACCGGCACGTGCCAACCCCTCCGCCGTCGCGCGGCCGATACCGGCGGTGGATCCGGTAACAATGGCCTTGCGGCCTTTGAGTTCGATATTCATCTCATTCATCTCCAAAATTAAACAGGAAGCGCAATCAATCCACTGTCGTCTTCGCTGTTTCCGCCTCCGCTGCGTGGGCGAGGCTTTCGACCCAGTCTTGGTGATACCGATAGAGTGCGCCGGGATGTTTGCGCCCGAGTTCATCGAGGAAGAAGGGGCCCTGCTGCGTTTCCTCGGTCAGCACATGGCAGCCATGGTCCGTAGGCGTGATGACCCAGCCATGGTATGCGCTTGAGCCGGTCTCGTCGCCATCAACTGTCGTCGCCCATGCGAGCCTGCGAAGGGGCTCGCATTCCGTCACGACCAGACTCATCGGAAATCCAACCGTCACACGGCTGTATCGCGTTCCGAGCGCCAGTTCCGGCTCCCCCGTCAGAATCTTGACCTGATCCTCGGCGGGAAAGTAGCTCGACCAATTCTCGGCTTCGACGAGCAGCTTCCAGACCGCTTCAGGCGGCGCCTTCACGTCAATGTCGTTGAGTGCGTAGATGGCCGACGTTTTCGGATCATATCGCTCGGGCCAAGTCACATGGTCGTACATCGATTACTGCTCCTTCTTGAACAAATCCTGGAAGATGAGCTGGCCCCAAGTGCGGCCGCGCGCGTGCACCAGCGCGCCACCCTCGTTGAGCTTTCCCAGCTTGACGGGTGCGAACCCGAGTTGTTTGGCCAAGGCCGCCACGGGAGCGGTCGCGTCCTCGTCGTCGCTCGACAGAAAGACGACACGGTGCCCGCCCTGGACGATCGGATCGGCAGCCAGAGTGGCCGCACCCAAATGATTGAACCCTTTGACGAGCTTGGCGCCGGTGAACGCCTTCGCGACGACGGCGGAGGATGGGAGACCGTCCAGCTCTTCAGGCACTGGAAACGCGTTCATCGCGTCGATGACTGTCTTGCCTTCCCAGCTCGGCAGAGCCTTCGCAACCTCGCGATGCTCCCCGAACGGGACTGCCAAGATGATTGTGTCGGCCTCGAGTGCATCCCGCAGCGACTTGGCGACTACCGTGGGTCCAATCGCCCGAGCCTGCGGCGCCAACGCCTCGGGCGGTCGGCGGCTCGCGACGGCCACGTCGATGTTTTTACGGGCGAAGGCGTGGGCGAGGGCCTGGCCTATCTTACCGAATCCTACAATTGCGTAGCTCATGATCTTCTCCGATCCGTGTTGGTATTGATTTCCCCGGCCTTCAACGGCGCTGGGTTAGCGCGTCAGAGTTGCGCAAGACCGCCGTCAACGGCGACCTCGCTGGCAGTCATGAAGCTGCTGTCCGACGACGCGAGAAAGGCCGCCGCCGCCCCGATCTCCGCCGGATCGGCCATGCGCTGGAGCGGAGTCATCGAGGCGAAGACCTTCTGGCCCTCCTCGCCTAGCGCTTCCTTCGCTAGCTCGGTCGCAGTGGCCCCGGGCGACAGCACGTTTACCCGGATGCCGGTGCCCTTTAGGTCCTCCGCCCAGGTCCGCGCGAGGTTGCGCACTGCCGCCTTGCTCGCGCTGTAGGCGCTCATCCCCGGGGCGCCCGTGGTGCCAGCGCTCGATCCGGTCAGGATTATCGAACCGCCCTCGCTCATCAGCGGCAGCGCCTTCTGGATCGTGAAGATCGTACCCTTCACATTGGTGTCGAAGGTTTCGTCAATGTGCTCGGCGGTGATCTCGCCGAGCCGAAGCTGGCTTCCCGCCCCGGCATTGGCAAAGACGATGTCGAGGGTTCCACGCTCGGCCTTCACCGCAGCGTAAAGTCGGTCGAGGTCGGTCAGATCGGAGACCGAGCCCTTCACCGCGCGGGCATTGGGCCCGAGGTCGGCCACAGCGGCGTCGAGCGCTTCCTGCCGACGGCCGAAGATGAAAACGAAGGCGCCCTCCTCGATGAAGCGCTTTGCTGCGGCGCGGCCGATGCCGGTAGCGCCGCCGGTGATGACTGCAACCTTCCCTTCAAGCTTTCCCATGACTTATCCTTCCAGGCCTTCGCCTTTGGTTGTGCGGGGACACCCCCGAGAACCTCGAAATGGGTCCGCCGGCGTCAGTTGTTGAGTGCGGAAGCGCGCACATCGGTGGTGCGAAATCGATCCGGCTGGACGACTGACGCCAGCCGCGACGATCGGCGTCCGCCGTTCGGAATTGAGCCGCGCGCGTCGACATAGGCTATGATGACCGCCCGTACTGCTGTTCGATGTGTTAGATACGGGCTTTGGAAGGCGCACCGCGCGGTGCCGGATTGCACCATGATCGACTGGGATGACGTTCGCTACTTTCTTGCCGTCGCGCGCGGAGGCTCGGTGCGGGCCGCCGCCGAGCGCCTCGGTGTGAACCACTCGACCGTGCTGCGACGTGTCGCCCAGCTCGAGGAACGCCTCGGGGTGCACATGTTCGAAAAGCTGCCTTCGGGCTACCGCCTGACGACTGCGGGCGAGGAGGTCCTCGAGTTCGCGGACCAGATGGAAGTGTCGTCGCACCTGCTGGAGACGCGCGTCTTCGGGCGCGACCAGAGCGTGCGCGGGCTTCTGCGGGTGACGCTGGCACCGCCCCTCGCGACACACCTGCTCATGCCGGACTTCGCCGACTTCGCGCGTCTGCATCCGGACATCGAGATGGAAATCTTGTCGTCCGGCGAGCTGGCAAATCTGACCAACCGAGAGGCCGACGTCGCGATCCGCGTCGTCTACGACCGCAAAACCCTGCCGCTCAATCTTCACGGCCTGAAGGGACCGGAGCTGTTCGGCGGCGTCTATATGTCCTGCGATCGACTAGCCGCGTGGCGTGCGGGCGCACCTGATCCCATCCGGTGGATCGTCATAAGCATTCATGGAATTCCGGAATGGGCCAGCGAGGGTGAGGTTCGCACCACGGCGGTTCCCTTCAGGACCACGGACGCCGAGGCGCAGATCGTTGCTGTACGGCAAGGGCTCGGGATCACGACACTGCCCTGCTTCGTCGGCGATGCCGACCCCCTGCTGGCGAGGGTGCCGGGCACCGACCTGCACATGTACGGAACGCTCTGGCTTCTCACACAGGGGGAGACACGCAAGACGAAGCGCGTACGGCTCTTCACGGAGTTCGTATCCCGCAGGCTCGCCGCGTACGCGCCGCTTCTCGCGGGGCTGTCCATATCGCGCGACTGACGCCTGGCAGGTCGCCGATGGCGCTGTCTCGAGCGGTCGGCGGCCGTCAGAAAGAAATCGACCGATTGATACCGATAGTCGCCGAAACGAGCAAATCGTGGACCGTCGAAATTGGTGTTTGAAATCAAGAGCGCAAATTTCTGACGGATCGCAAGAGGGTTCTTCGTCATGCGCAAAGGATTTGCGATAGCCAAATCAGCGAGTTACCATAGCTATGAACCATCGAGTGGGAATGAGGGGGAGTCTTAGCGAGCTGCCGAGAGCAGAGTGGCGGAAGCGATAATACCCCGGCAGATGTAGGCGATTGTCCTTGCATGGTGGCCTCTAGTCCCTCAAGGCGACGAGAAGGGCCATTCTCGGCGTTGAAAAGCAATTGCTCTTTGAAGACTGTGGCGCGTACAGCTATTTCGAAATCCCATGATTGGTATGAGAAGCTTTGCCCGAGCACCGCGCCGCACGAATGATGACGCGCAGCGCAACCAAATTGGGGAGGATTCAAAATATTAGTATGCGATGTTTGATTGTCACGGCTCATCCACTCAATCCAAGCCTTTGCCAAACGCTTTCGAACGCAGCTATCGACACCCTGGTGGATGCGAAGCACCAGTGCCGACATGTTGATCTGTATCGATCTGGCTTCTTCCCGGCTCTTACACCGGCGGAGCGTGCGAGCTACTATTCCGGATTCGAGACCACAGAGGTAGCTAAAGAGATTGAGGATCTTCTCTGGGCCGAGACTATCGTCTTGATTTTTCCCACGTGGTGGTTCGGACCTCCAGCTATATTGAAGGGCTGGTTCGACAGGGTATGGGTGCCTGGTATTGCATACGATCACGCAGCCGATCTTGGTGCCATACAACCGCGACTTCACCAGTTAAGGAAGGTGGTTGCAATAACAACTTTGGGCTCACCTTGGTGGGTCGATTGGCTGATCCTCAGGCGGCCAATGCGGCGTGTTCTCAAGACAGCTATTCTGAATACCTGTGCTCCTCAAGCCTCGCTTACGTTCCTTTCATTTTACAAGGTTGAAAGTCTGCCTAGGCAAGGCGTCGATGCTGCGATAAATCGCATTAGATCAATGCTACAGCGTCTATAGCTAAGCCCCGTCACAATGCTCCTTTTCCTTGAAGGGCGCACGTAGAGCAATGCCCGTGGGGACAGCGCGGCTCGTGACCGCTGCCCTTATCGGTATGTACGCGCATCACCATCGGTAGATGGCAGCACCGCGGATATCTACCGTCACGAGATGGCATGCCTGGGCGCAGCCGCCACCGGCATCATCAACGAGGTGCGCGGCATCAACCGCGTCGTCTATGACGTGACGAGCAAACCGCCAGGCACAATCGAGTGGGAGTGAGGGAAACGGCGATGATAGGCGGCTCTAGCGTAGAATTTCGCAGAAAATACAATGATTTGCGGGCAGAGAAGACTGCTAGCCAGGGCACATTATCAATGGAATTGACAAACCTATCAAATCATTGAAATCGTTAAGTTTATCGGAGCGCCTGGCGCGGCTCGCAGCTTGTAGCAGATCACTCTGACGGTACTTTTGACGGTGTTTTTCGTATCCGACAGAGCATTCTAAAAAGTACCGTCATTCGTTTTTAGGGTTTGACGGTACTTTTTCTGTGTGTCAACGCTTTGAAATATATAACGAAAATGCCCCGTAGCATGACATTTCCGCGCTGACGGTACTTTAGTTATCGACATACATAGTTTCAGCTTTGGCTGCGGTACCGATCGATGTTCCGGACCCGATCGCATATCGTCGGATGGCACCGTCGCATCACCTATCAAATGTTGTCCCGACTGCTGCCGGATCTGCGATGGAGAGAAGCGTCGACCGCATCCAGGCGGGAGCTTGGACCGCGGTAGATGCGAGCGTCTTTTTATCGTTGGGAGAAAGATGAGGTGCCGCGATCTGTGCAAGCTCGGCCGCGCGCGCCGGCCCAATATGACGAAGCGCCTGGACGACGGTCCCGGCCAAGCTGCCCGGAGCAATCAAATGCTTATCCGCCCGCGTGGTCGTTGCCACCGTGCGCGGCGATGAACAGGGCGACGGCCGACCGGCAATAGGATTCGATTTCGTTGTCGTCCTCTGCTCTCGCCTCATCGAAGCGTGCGATAATCAGGAGATCGGATCCTTTGAAAAGCGCGGCAAACAAGCGGGCGGACCGGAGAGGATCGGGCACGTTCAGAACCGCCTTCGCGTGCAACTGACGCAACAGGGCCTCGATTTGGGCGATGACATGGGCGGGGCCGGCTTCGTAATGGAGCTTGCTTAACGACCTTTGATTCGTCTTGTCGGCCATGATCATGGCTTCGACACTGCGGACGTCCGAGCTCAACAGCGTGCGAAGCAGGGATGATCCCACCGCCATGAGCTGATCTTCGGCCGAACCGTCGACGCCTTCAAGAAGGGCCTGTGGTGCAAACAACTGATGGCAGCCGGCCGCGATGGCCGCGCTGAACAGCGCCTCCTTGTTCTCGAAGTGCCGATAGATGCTGAGCTTGGATATCTTCGCCCGCTGGGCGACCTTGTCCAATGTCGTCGCTTGAAAACCCAATTCCACAAAGAGTTCGCACGCGGCGTCGACTATCGTTTGGCCAAGCGCCTCGTTGGCGGGCCGGCCGCGCCGGCCCTGGCTGTTTACGGTCACGACAATTCCAGTACTTGACAGTATCCTAATTCTTGCATTACGATACCATGTAGTATCTGAAATGTGCAAGCCAATGGGTAGGTTTCAACCTGTCCTCCAAATCAAGTTTCCCGGGGCGCCCGGCGATATCGAATGCGGCATTGTCCGGCCGGTCAACACAGATGGGCGACTTTCTCGCAGAGGCCGAAGCCCTGCTAGCTGCCGGTGTCGAGCGCGTATCGCTGGACGATATTGCGCGCCAGGCCCAGCCCAACCCCCTCCATCGACAACACGGAGCTTATCACCATGGATGACGTCATCATCATCGGCGGCAGCTTTGCCGGTCTCGCCGGCGCCCTGCAGCTCGGCCGTGCCCGCCGCAAGGTCACAGTTCTCGATACCGGCCTGCCGCGCAATCGCTTCGCCGGCCACTCGCATGGCCTGCTCGGTCACGATCACAAGCCACCGCTGGACATCCTGGCCGAGGCGCGGCAGCAGCTGGCGCGTTATCCCACGATCAGGCTGGTCAGTGCCCGGGCCGACAGCGTCTCCGGCGCCATCGACGATTTCTCCGTCCTCACTGGCGATGGCGAAAGCCTTGGGGCGCGGCGCCTGATCCTGAGCTATGGCGTCGCCGACCAGATGCCTGATGTTCCGGGCTTTGCCGAAAGCTGGGGCACGTCCATCGTACCCTGCCCCTATTGCGACGGCTTTGAAGCCGCCGGCCAGCATTGGGGCCTCGTCTGGTCCGGCCCGCAGTCGCACAATTATGTCAGGCTGTACCACGATTGGACCGACACGTTGACGCTCTTCGCCGATGGTCACGACATTCCACCCGATATCCGGGCCGATCTGGCGCGCCGCAACATACCTGTCGTCGATGGCCGGATCACCGAGATCGCCCATCACGGGGGCCATATCGCCACCGTCAATCTCGATACCGGCCGCAATGTCGCGGTCGACATCCTGTTCGCCCATCCGCGCAACAAGCCGTCCGCAAGCCTGCATGAATCACTGGGCCTCGCCACGGTCGATACGCCCCTCGGCATCGCCCTCAAGGTCGACGAGCGCCGCGAAACTAGCATTCCCGGCATCTACGCCGCCGGCGACCTCGCCAACCCCCTCATGGCCTCGGTCACCCTGGCAACATCGCATGGCGCGACGGCGGGTATCTCCGCCCAGCAGTCGATGCTGGTTTGAGAGCACAGATTCCCTTCTCCGGTTGCCGCGGGCTATCATATTCTGAAGGTTGCGGGCCGGTGCCACGGAACGCGGGGCCCCTCTCCCCTGAGGGACGTCTTTGGCCGGTCAGCCGTCTCGAAGGGGCAGTTGAGCAAAACGATTCCTAGGCTCAGGCCGGTCCGCAAACGGTCCCAAAAAGACCCACAGGCTTTCCACAGGTTATTCAACCTCCCCCGGCCCCCTCCGGGAAGAAGTTCAGCAAGTGGAGGGCGCGACATTGCACCTTGAACCATGCTGTCGCGTCCTCGGAGCGGGTGGGTCTTGAGGTGTCCAGTTTATGCTGCCGGGAGTGCCCAGTTTGCACTGCCAGCGGTGTCCAGTTCACCTACAAACGGAGAGGGATGGCGCTTGGATGACGCTGCCGCGGCGGGTCGCGTTGTGGCGCGCTGTGCTATGAAAGTTAGTGACGGTACTTTCTTGGTTCGCTGTGAAACCCACCTGAGTTGCCCAAAGTGGGTCGGGAAAAGGCGATCGACTTCGATAGATGCCGAAACCGCACAAAAAATTTTCGTGCTATTTTTCCATTTGAAATCAAGACTGTAACGTTTTGACGGCCCATGGGTCGGCTTCTTGCGCGGCAACGAATAAAAAACCTAGCTATATCAATGGCCTAACTAGATTTGGAACAATCGAGTAGGAATGAGCTCAAATTCGGTCCGACGGACGTTAGGGTGTCGGGTGGGTTGTGATCAGGCGGGAACGTACGTCACTCTGATCGCGTCCTCGCCAACCCGGTCGCTGGCCACGAGACGCAGCGGCGGCCGCGGGCCGGCGAAGAATGGCTTGCCGCGACCAAGCACGATGGGACGGAAGTAGAGCCGGTACTCATCGACAAGGCCAAGCTCGGTCAGACTACCCGCAAGCTCCGGTCCGGCGACTTCGATCTCGCCCTCGTGTTCGGCTTTAAGCGCCCTAACGAACCCTTTGAGATCGTCGTCCACCAGCGTCGCGTTCGGCCCGACCGACTTCAGGGTGCGAGAGACGACCCATTTCGGCTGCGCCCGCCAGGCCGCCGCAAAGTCGCGCCCGACCTGGTCCTGTCCTGGCTGACCCTCGTCCCAATAGCGCATTACCTCGTACATGCGCCGGCCGTAGAGGCTGCCGGCGATCCCGCGCACATGGGCGTTGAAGTGGCGATGGAGCGCCACGCCCGGCATCGGCAGCCCGGGCTCGCCCTCGGCGCCAGCGACATAGCCGTCGAGCGACTGCATCATTCCGAACACAAGCTTCGCCATGCACAGGCTCCTATCGATCGACGACGATCCGAAGGGATCGCATTCATTTATACCTCGCCCTTACTTCGTCGGTTCGTTGGCTGCACACATTCTCTGACCTGTTCACGTTGGCCGGTAAATCTGCGCCACCGCGGCCCCCGGAAAGGCTTTCGAGCTCACCAGCTTGAGAGACATCGGCGCGGCGAGTTCGGAGAACAGCGGCAGGCCTTTGCCCAGCGCCACGGGGCCACCATCAGGGCGAGCTGGTCGACCAGTCCTTGGGCGACGAGACTGCGGGCGAAGCTCACTCCGCCGTGGGCGATGATCGGCTTGCCCTCTTGGGCTTTCAACTTCGCGACTTCCTCCGCCAAGTCACCGCTCGCCACATAGGCCTCCGCCCAACTTTCACCACCGGGCTGCAATTTCGCCGGCTGGTTGCGGCTGAGGCAACTGCCGTCCGCCAGGTGGCGAGAGGCATGTGAGACGAAGCCGGTGCACGCCGACTGATTTGATTTCCCAAGACCGGATACGGGTCTTTCCGTAACGGCGCCAATCAGCTTATCGATTTTTCTCGGCCTGGTTCTCCTTTCGTCGCACCGAGGCGGGTAAGCAGATTGAGCGTGATCCTGCCGACATCGTTCATGGCGCCTGCGGCTGGCAGCGCGCCGCACCAGGCAACCGAGCTTGCGGAAAAGATCAAGCCGCCTGCTGCGAGCTTTCGCAGGGTCATTTCGGCGCAGCGGCGGGCGATGCGTTGCTTATCCCCGCCCTCATACCAGCGCGTCGGATCCTGGAAGAAGCTGTCGGGAAATCCCGTCGCCCGCGCGATCACGACGGTGTCAGCGGAAGTGCCGAGGGCTGGATACGTCGCATCCACTTCGTAGCCCGCGGCACCGCCCAGCACCATGCCGTCGGTGCCGAAGGTCGCATTTTCAACGCCTTCGAACAGCCATGCGCATCCTGCTTCATGGCTTTCCTCAGTGCGCGTGAAGGGGCGTGCGCCATCGAAACCCATCAATGAGATTTGCACCGCCGATCAGCGAGAATTCGCCTCGGCCGCGGCAGCGGAGATAGCCGCCTGGTTCGTTGGTGATCGACAGCGCCTGTTCGGCGACAGGGCCGTCCCAGGTGCGGCCGGCCTCCAGCGGCGAGCGCCGCAACTCCATCAGGTCGTCCTTGAAAGCCACAGTGGCAGCAAAGCCGTTTCCGCCGAGATAGGCGATGCTGCCGCCTTCGGCTACAAACTGCCGCAGCGCCTGCTCCATCTCGATCGACATATATTCGGGATGACTGCCGGTGACGACGGCTTGATGTCGACGCAAACCGTCTATGCCGCATTCGTGCAAATCGTGATCGGTCATGACGTCAAACACGATTCCATTGTCGTGGCAGAATCGGAGGAAATGCAGATCGACCGGCAAATTGTGTGGGCAGCCGCAGAGCGGATAATCGTAATCGTCCCTGAGCGTCACTTTCGGCTTTTTGTAGGAGCAGATGGAAACACCGCTAAGGTCGGAATGGTAGTCGTAAAGGGATTTCAGATTGTTGGCGATCGCGAAGCGATGTCCCCGGTCGTCGCCTTTCCATTCATAAAGATGATCCGGGAGATATTCGTCCGCATAAGCGAGATAGGTGGCCGTCGGCACGAGATACAACAGCGGCGACGAAACCTGTGAAGAGGTGACGAAGAACACCACGCGTTCGTAGCCACCCTCCCATTCGGCCTGGAACGCGTAGACGCCTGGGTGTGCGTTTTCGGGGATCGTCACGCGGTGCGAGACCGGCCACTCAAGCGGGCCGATGTCGTCGTCGTGGCAATGGATAGCGTCGTAGTGCGACGGCACCAAGCGAGGCTCGAAGCTCGATCCGTCCCAGCGTGCCGAAGTCACGCAGAAGGCTGGCTGATTGATCACGTCGAGGAGCAACGGATCTGCTCCGCCCGACGTCAGGATCGCCTGCGTTGGTAACAGCGTCGGGAAATCCCAGGCAACAGTCCCCTGTGGGGTGTCGAGCCGGATCGCAGCAAATTTCGCGTTGAGGGTAGGTTCGTGGTTGGTGGCGCTTGCGCCGAAATGGATGCCTTGCGCCTGGAGGTTCCGCGCCGGGCCGGCAAAACCTTCATGGAGTTCGTAAGGCGCGAGACGGTCATGGGATTTGATGCGCAGACGCGATTGATCCTGCCGCAGATCCAACTCGACGGTGAGCCACACACCAGTTGGCGCCTTCTTCTCGACAAGGGTTTCGCCGCCGATTTCCACGACAAATGCGCCGTCGCGGAGGCGCAGCCCGAGGGCGCCTGCTTCCAGGATCGTGCGCGCACCTTCGTTGCGCGTGAGGAACAGCTCGAAACGAATGCCGTGGACGGCTTGTACTTTGGCCAGTTCGCCGGCTCGCACGAACAGGAACGACCCCTGGTCGAAATGCCGATGCCGTGCTTCACCTATCGTTTCGATGGGCCAGGCGAGAAATTCCGGAGCCGGCTTGTCGAGCCGGCAAATTCGTGTGGCCTTTATCGGCCGATCGCATGACAGGCTGAGGTTGATCCGCTGGCCTGCTTTGGCACTCCAGGGGGTGGTATAGCCGACCACGCTCATCGCGTCGTGGTCTACTGCGCGCTTCATCTATCCCCTCCCGATGAACTCCAGATGGGCTGGGGCGAACCGCGTAGACCGGTCCGATGTCGGTCAATGCGCTGCCGCTCTGACAAGCAAAGTTCCGCATGGCGCACTACAGCCATGATGTACATGCTTGTATAGATAAGCTGCATTCGGATAGTCTCGACGCGATCGGTCCAAGCGCGACATTACCAAGGAGGATGACATGCGCAACGCATCTCTCTTCGATCTGTCAGGCAGGAAGGCGCTTGTAACCGGCGCAAGCCGTGGCATCGGGCGCAGCATCGCCGAGGCGCTCAGCGCGGCCGGCGCCGACGTCGCGGTCGCGGCGCGCAGCGTGGCCTCGCTCGAGAAGACGATGGCCGCCATCCGCACCGCCGGCGGGGTCGCGCACGCCGTCGCCCTGGATGTCACCGATGTCGACCGCTGCCGGGCGGCGACAGCCGAGGCCGGCAGCCTGCTCGGAGGTCTCGATATTCTCGTCAACAATGCGGGGGTGGAAGAGGTCCGGCCTTCACTCGATGTCGACGAGGCCTTGTGGGACCGGATTGTCGATACGAATCTCAAAGGCGCCTTCTTCTGCGCCCAAGCCGCCGCGCGGCAGATGAGAGACGCCGGGCGGCCCGGCGTCATTATCAATCTCTGCTCGCTGACCTCCGAGGTTGGGGTTCCCACGGCGGTGCCGTACGGCTCGTCGAAATCAGGCCTCCTCGGCATGACGCGGGCGCTTGCTGCAGAGTGGGCCGATCTCGGGATCCGGGTCAACGCCATTGCGCCTGGCTATTTCAGAACAGCGATGACAGACGTGTTCTACAGCAACGAGGCATGGCAGCAATCGATGCTCGCCAAGATTCCGCAGCGCCGTTTTGGTGATCTCTCGGACCTGCACGGAATCGCGGTGTTCCTCGCTTCGGATGCGGCAGCCTACATAACCGGCCAGTCCATTCCCGTGGATGGAGGCTTTCTCGCATCGATTTGAAGGCTTCAGGGGCCGGAGACGTGTCCCAGAAGTGATCGACAAGCGCTAATCGTAATTGCGTTCTAACAAAAGGAGCCGCCATGTCTGACGTCAGCTTCCACCGCCTGTCATCCCTCAGTGTCGATCAGCGGGCCAGTTTACTGAAACGCGCCGAAGGAGATCTGTCTTCCTTCATCGAAAAGGTCCGTCCAATCATCCAGGCCGTCAAGGATGAAGGTGACGCGGCACTGCTCCGGTTTGCACGCGAACTCGACAAAGCCGATGTTGCCGACGGTGGACTGAAAGTTTCGGAAGCGGAGTTCGACGCGGCATTCGACAAGGTCGACAAGGACGTCGTGGAGAGTATCCGGTTCGGCATTGAGAACATCCGGCATTTCCACGAGGAGCAGCGCCCGGAAACGATGTGGCTCAAGGAAGTTCGGCCGGGCGCCTATGCGGGCGACCGATACACACCGATTGCTTCCGTTGCGCTTTATGTTCCGCGCGGCAAAGGCGCCTTTCCCTCGGTGACGATGATGACCTCGGTTCCGGCGGTGATTGCCGGGGTTCCCCAGATCGCGATCGTGACGCCTGCGACTTCGGATGGTTCCGTCGACGCCGCGACGCTGGTTGCTGCCCGCATCGCCGGCGTGGAGACCGTGTACAAGTGCGGCGGCGCCCATGCGGTCGCCGCCGTCGCCTATGGGACCGAGACTGTGAAGCCTGCCGTCAAGATCGTCGGGCCGGGGAGCCCCTGGGTGGTGGCGGCAAAGAGCGTGTTGTCCCCGATCATCAACACAGGTCTCCCCGCCGGTCCTTCCGAAGCGATCATTTTTGCCGATCACAGCGTCGACGGCGGCCTGGCTGCTCTTGACCTGTTGATCGAGGCCGAGCACGGGCCGGATTCCTCGGCCTACCTGGTGACGCACAGCCGCAAGGTCGCCGAAGCCGCATTGATTGCGATACCGGAACATTGGTCCCGGATGAGCGAACAGCGTGTGGAGTTCTCGCGCGCGGTGCTGACTGGAAGGCGCGGCGGCATCGTGCTGACCGAGTCGCTGGAGGACAGCTACCGGTTCATCAACGACTATGCGCCGGAGCACCTCGAGATTCTGTCAGCGGAGCCATTTGCGCATCTCGGACGTATCACGGAAGCTGCCGAGATCCTCATGGGTCCGCATACGCCGGTGACCCTCGCCAACTTCGTCCTGGGACCCAATGCGGTGCTGCCGACCAGCCGGTGGGCGCGAACCTTTGGACCGCTTTCCGTGACGGATTTCGTCAAGAGATCGTCGGTCGGCTATGTGACCTCGGCGGCCTATCCGGAACTCGCCCTGCATGCCCGCAGGCTCGCCCGCTACGAAGGATTCAGCTCGCATGAGAACGCGGTTTCGGAGATCCGCGATCGCTATCTCGCCGGCTGAGCGGAAACGATGACGATGAGGGCGGCGCGGCTCCATGGACCCGGCGACCTGCGCGTCGAGGATATCGCCGCGCCAGGCGCTCCCGAGCCAGGCTGGGTGAAGCTGAGGGTCGATGCCGCAGGCATTTGCGGTTCCGATCTCCACAACTTCCGCACGGGCCAATGGATAAGCCGATCGCCTTCCACGGCCGGCCATGAGCTGACAGGCACGGTGATTGCCATCGGCGAGGGCGTGGATACCGTCGGTGTTGGCGACCGAGTGGTCGCCGATTCCCGTTTCTGGTGCGGAGAATGCGCGCAATGCCATGCAGGCAAGCGGCATCTTTGCACGTCGCTGGGCTTTGTCGGCGAGATATGTGACGGCGGATTTGCCGAACAGGCGGTCCTGCCCGCACGCCTCCTGCACATCGTCGATGCCGTGCTTGACGAACGGGTCGCGGCGATGGCCGAGCCGCTGGCTGTAGCGTTGCACGCAGTGCGGCGTCTGCCGAAAACGGCCGGTTCCGTTCTTGTCGTCGGCTGCGGGACCATTGGCGGGCTTGCCGCACTGCTGCTTTCCCGGACATTCGCAGGTACCGTGCTCGTCGCCGACCGCAATCAGGGCCGCTGCGCCCGCGTGGCGCGGGTCACCGGCGCCAGCATCGTCGATTTGAACCGGAACGCCATCGCCGCCGCCACCGCGGATGCCCCCTTGCTCGCTGCCGTCGAAGCGACCGGCAGCATCGCAGCACTCGGCCAGTTGCTCGGCGTTCTCGACGCCGGCGGCACCGTTGCGATGGTCGGCATATTCCACGGCCGCCTCGATATCGATCCCAACATCCTGGTTGAACGCGAAATCGCATTGCTGGGATGCCACGCCTTTGCCGATGAGCTTCCCGACGCCATCCGGATGCTCGGCGAATTGACCGAGCCCATGGTCGAACTGATCGACCGGGAGATCGGCCTGGATGATGTTCCCGCAGCCTATAAGCGGTTGTTGGCGGGACAGGGCGATGGCTTGAAAACAATCATCCGGATGCGGTCTGCCGGGCGCGTGTGATTTCCGAACCTTGCCGGAAAGGATTTTTGTAATGATCACTTTGCCCGACACCGCCAGCCCTCTTTACGAGAAGGTCAAGGACTACATCCTGACGAATATCGGAACGGGGCGATGGAGCAAGGACCGCAAGCTGCCGTCCGAAAATGAATTCGTGGCGACACTCGGCGTGTCTCGGATGACGGTCCATCGTGCCTTGCGGGAGTTGACCTCTGCGGGTTTTCTGATCCGGCTCCAGGGCGTCGGCACATTCATCGCGCCGCCTCGACCGCAATCCGCACTGATCGAGATCAACAACATCGCGGCGGAAATTGTCGCGCGGGGAAACAGGCATCGCTCCGAGGTTATCGTCCTCGAAAAGATCACGCCGACAAAGGAGCTCGCGCTTTCGTTTGAGTTTGCAAAGCGCGTGTCGGTCTATCATTCCATCGTCGTCAACTTCGAGAACGACCTGCCTGTGCAACTGGAAGAGCGCTTCGTCAACCCGGGCCTGATACCCGACTATGACAAGCAGGATTTTTCCAAGACAGCGACCTACGACTACCTCATGCAGAAAACCCCCGTGACGGAGGTCGAGCACATCATCTCGGCGACCCCTGCCGATGCCGAGACGGCGCGGTATCTGGGCATCGACGTCGGTAGCTGCTGCCTGTTTCTGCATCGCCGGACATGGACGGGCGCCGTCGTTGCCACGATCAGCAAGCTGACTTACGTTGGCAGCCGCTACTCGCTTGGCAGTCGATATTCTCCATCCAAAAAAACCTGATCGCAGTGAAGCGAATCAGAGTCGGAAGGAGGGGGGCTAACTTGTATATGCATGTATGTATTTAGCCTTGACATCCGCTGTTGCTGACGTTGAAGTATCGTCGCACTTTCGTTGAACGGACAGCTAAGATGCCGAGGCACGGTGCCGCAAGAGCAGAAGCCCGCATTCTCACCAGGCCGGATGTTTGGTTCAAAAAAGCGGCCTGATCATCAAGGGGAACAAGATGATGCGTAACCTAGCAGGACAATTTCGGGCACTCGTTATGGCTGCTGCCGTCGGGTTTGCCCCGGCGGTCTACGCGGCCGACACGACAATTCCGGCGACGCCTGAGGCAGGAACATTCAAGATAGGCATCGAGCCATGGCTTGGCTACGGCCAGTGGCACGTCGCCGAAGCCAAGGGTCTGTTCAAGGCAAACGGGCTGTCCGACGTGCAGATCGTGAACTTCGCCGAGGACAAGGACATCAACGCCGCCCTGGCGAGCGGCCAGCTCGATGCCGCCAACATCGCGACCCACACGGCTATGGGCATGGTTGCGGCCGGCCTGCCGGTGAAGATCGTGCTTCTGCTCGACGTCAGCATGACGGCGGACGCCATGATCGCCGGCAAGGACATCGCCTCCGTCGCCGACCTCAAGGGCAAACAGGTGGCTTTCGAGGAAGGCACGACGAGCGACATCCTGCTCAAATACGCGCTCGCCAAGAACGGCATGTCCATCGCCGATGTCCAGCCGGTTCCAATGCCGGCGGCGGATGCCGGCAGTGCGTTGATCGCCGGCCAGGTCCCGGTCGCGGTTACCTATGAGCCCTATCTCACCGCGGCCAGGGCACAGAACAAGGACGTCAAGCTGCTCTTCACCGCAGGCGAAGATCCCGGCCTGATCAGTGACGTGTTGGTGGTGCGCGATGAGGTGATCAAGTCGCGTCCCGGCCAGGTGCTTGCCATGATCAAAACCTGGGATGCGGCCCTGAAGGCTTACAATGCCGACACGCCCGACGGCCGGGCGATCATCTCCAAGGCGGTTGGTTCGAGCGTCGAAGACCTCAACACCGCCTTTGATGGCGTGCGTTACTATACTCTCGCCGAAAACAAGGATGCGCTGACGGGCGAATTTTCCACCAAGACATTCGCCGATGTCGAGGCAGCCGCCAAGAACGCCGGGCTGCTTCAGGCGGACGTGACGCCGGAGCAGATGATCGACCCGTCATTCGTCAAGGCCGCGAAATGACGAGGGCCGGCTCGCGGTGGTGACGCAAATGTCCGAGCAGCGTGCGACCAAGCCAAGCCCGTCTCACGCAGCGCCGGGGCAGGTGATCAAACAGCCGATGCGCCGTCGCCTATCCTCCGGGTTGGGCGCGCCCATCGCACGCTCGCGCTTCCTGATGATAGCAGTGGCGGTTTTTGCCGGCCTCGGCCTCGCCTGGTGGGCGGCAACGGGGTTGGGGCTGGTAAAGCCGATTTTCCTGCCCTCGCCGGGGAGCGTGGTGACCCAGCTCGGCAAGCTCTCGGGTGACGGCACGCTGTGGCTGGATCTCAGGACCTCAATATACCGTATTTCTGTTGGCTTCCTCATCGCCTCGGCATTGGCGATTCCGATTGGCGTGCTGATCGGCAGCTTCAGGACTTGGGAAGCGGCGATCGAGCCGCTTGTGGATTTCATCCGCTACATGCCTGTGGTCGCTTTCGTGCCCCTTTCCATCCTGTGGTCGGGGACCGGCGATGCCCAGAAGTTCCTGATCATCTTCATCGGCACCTTCTTCCAGCAGGTGCTGATGATCATGGACAATGTGAAGCGGGTTCCCGCTGATTTCATCGGCCTTGGCAGGACGCTCGGCCTGCCGGATCGCAGGATCCTGACGCGCATCGTGGTTCCCAGCGCCTTGCCAGGCATCTGGGATACGTTGCGCATCAGTCTCGGCTGGGCATGGACCTGGCTGGTGTTGGCGGAACTTGTCGCGGCGACATCAGGGCTCGGCTACCGCATCACCGTGTCCCAGCGTTATTTCCAGACAAACACCATCATCGGCTACATCCTGCTGCTGGGCGTGCTTGGCCTCATTACCGACCAGGCTATGAAGGCACTGGGAAAAGTGCTGTTCCGGCAGGAGGGCCACGTGCAATGAGGCCGGGCCGATGAGTTTGCCCAAATTGCGGATCGAGGGTCTCCACAAGAGCTTCGGCACGGGCGCGCGGCGCACGGAAGTGCTGCGCGATATCAATCTCGATCTTGCCGACAACGAGTTCGTCTCGCTGGTGGGCACGTCGGGTTGCGGCAAGAGCACGCTGCTGTCGATCGTTGCCGGACTGCAGGATTTCGACGCGGGAGATCTTGCCATCGATGGCGCGCCGATCCTGCAGCCGGGCCTCGACCGCGGCGTCGTCTTCCAGTCCTACACCCTGCTTCCCTGGCTGACGGCGCAGCAGAACATCGAGTTCGCCCTCAAGGCCGCGGGTCATGATCGCGCGACCTGCCGCAGGATAGCACGCGAGCATCTCGATCTGGTCAAGCTCCCTCACAGCGCCAATCGTTATCCGTCTGAGCTTTCGGGCGGCATGAAGCAACGGGTGGCCATAGCGCGTGCTCTTTCCTATCGACCCAAAATGCTTCTGATGGACGAGCCCTTTGGCGCGCTCGATGCCTTGACCAGGCATCAGATGCAGGAACTCCTGACGCAGATCTGGGAGGAGCACAGGCTCACCGTGCTCTTCGTCACCCATGATGTGGAAGAAGCCGTCTACCTGTCGGACCGCATCGTCGTGATGGGGATCGGCCCGGGACGCATCATGCAGACCTTCAATGTCGATATCGAGCGCCCGCGCCGGGAAGAGGTCATGGAAACCCCGGCCTTCATGGATTTGCAGCGCAGCGTACACAAGGCGATCCGCGAGGCTTCAAAACGTCCCGAAATGGTTTAGGCGGGCCACTCAATTACTTACAATCGGCGACCAGCGTTGCGCCCAATCTCGATATCGCGCCATCGCGATTCCTGACCAGGGGAGCCGCGATCGGCGGCTTCTCCTCAACCTCGAAAAAAATTTGCAGGACAATGTCGATTTCCTAAACTCCGTTCGTCGTTTCGATGCCGGGCCGGTGAGTCCGGCTCAACAAGGAGACAGACGATGCGTGTGATGGTGCTCGTGAAGGCTACCGAGGACAGCGAAAAGGGCTTTGTCCCCACGCCCGAGGCGAAGGAGGCGATGGAGGCGATGGGCAGGTTTAACGACGAGCTGCGCAATGCCGGCATCTTGCTCGACGCCGATGGCCTCAAGCCCTCCTCGCAGGGCAAGCGCGTTGCCTTCGATGGCCCCCGCCGGACGGTCATCGACGGGCCTTTCGCCGAGACCCGCGAACTGGTCGCCGGCTTTTGGCTCTGGGAAGTCAAGGACATGGACGAGGCGGTCGCCTGGGTGAAGCGCTGCCCCAATCCCATGCCGGGACCGAGCGAGATTGAAATCCGGCCGCTGTACGAGATGGCTGATTGGCAATGGGAATCTGACGCCGGAGGTCACGGAAATCCATGACCGGACGCGCGAGAAGCTCAGCGGCAACTGAACCTGTCGGCCGCAACCTGCTTTGCCTTCGTTATGGCTTTGGCCGATAAGGCAGCATGACGGCAGGCGAGACGCAGCAGGCGATCGAGGCGATTTTTCGCATTGAACGGGCCCGGCTCATCGCGGGCCTGGCCCGCCTCGTGCGCAATGTCGATCTTGCAGAGGAACTGGTGCAGGACGCCCTCGTCATAGCCCTATCCGAATGGTCCAGGACCGGCGTTCCGGCCAATCCTGGCGCTTGGCTGATGACAGTCGCCAAACACCGCGCCATCGATGCGATCCGTCGCGACAAGATGCGCGAGCGCAAGCATGAGGAGATCGCGCGGGAGCTGGACGGCGAGTGCGACGGTACGGCCGAGGGAAACGAAATGGCCATGAACAACGATCTTGGCGACGAGCTGCTGGGTCTCATCTTCACAGCCTGCCACCCCATACTTTCGGCCGATGCCCGCGCGGCCCTCACGCTGCGTGTCATCGGCGGCCTGACGACGGACGAGATCGCCCGTGCTTTCCTGTCGAGCGAGGTGACGATCGCCCAGCGCATCGTCCGCGCAAAGAGGACGATCGGAAAGGCCGGGCTCAGCTTCGAAGTGCCGCGCGGCGCCGAGCGTGCGGCGCGTCTGTCCTCGGTGCTGGAGGTCATCTATCTCATCTTCAATGAAGGCTATGCTGCCACGGCAGGCGACGACCTTGTCCGGCCGAGCCTGTGCCTGGAGGCACAACGGCTCGGCCGCATGCTGGCGGGGTTGATGGCCGAGGATGCCGAGGTGTTCGGCCTGCTGGCTCTGATGGAAATCCAGGCATCGCGCCTGCCGGCACGCATCGGGCCGGACGGCGCCCTCTTGACCCTGACCGAGCAAAACCGCGCGCGCTGGGACCAGCTGCTGATCCGCCGAGGCCTTGACGCGCTGGCCCGTGCCGAAGCCCTCGGGGGCGATGGCCCCTATGTGTTGCAGGCCGCGCTTGCAGCCTGTCACGCGCGGGCGCGCACTCCGGCCGACACCGACTGGCTCCGCATCGCAGCGCTCTACGACCGGCTGCGTGCAGTGATGCCCTCGCCGGTGGTCGATCTCAATCGAGCGGTCGCCCACAGCATGGCCTTCGGGCCCGAAGCGGGCCTGCGGCTGGTAGACGAGATTGCCGACGCCGCCGCCTTGCGCAATTATGCGCCATTGCCGGCGGCGAGGGGCGATTTTCTGTTTCGGGCCGGCCGGCTGGCCGAGGCCCGCGCCGAATTCGAGGCTGCGGCCAAGCTCACCCGCAACGTGCGCGAAGCGGCCTTTCTCCTCGCCCGCGCAGACGCTTGTGGTTGACAGCATCGCTCTCCGTGCCCGACGCGCCGCTCGGCAACATCGAAAGCCGCCAGTTCGCTCCCGGCCAGCCCCCTTCAATGAGCGTGATCAGCTCGCAACGCGAAAGGGATTAACGATGCGCAAGCCTTCGTCGAGCGCCATTCCGTGCTGCATGTCCTCTGACCAGAGTGTATCGCAGCCAGCGTGAACCGCCGCGGAGGCGATCATCGCTTCATAGGTGGAAAGGCCGTACCGCTCGGCGAGCCTCAATCGGTTTATTCATTTTGGAGGAGAGGGCCTCGATCATGCCAGCAACTGCGTCGGCACGCCGAGAATCGGTCCTGCCTCGGCGAGCCGCTGGTCGAGGGTCCACACCGTGGCGCCATGCTCCGATGCCGTCGCGAGGTGCAGGGCGTCGCCAGCACGAAGCCCGAGGATATGCTGATCGGCGAATTTCGCGGCGACCCGAAAATGCCCGCCCGTCACCGGCAGCACGGTGAAGCTCTCAGCGACAAGCTTATTGAACATCGCGAGCGCTGCCGCGCGTTGATCCAGGTCGATCTGTCCGGTCCGAAGCTTGACCGCCATGGCGGAGGACATCTCGGTGATGGTCCAGTCGCTGATCACAAGTTGCGCAGGGTCCTGCTCCGCCAGCCAGCCCTGAACGCGCGCGGTCACGGCTTCGTTGGATAGCGCCGCGATGATCAGCGAAGTATCGAGATAGGACGTCAATAGCGATCGCCATCTCGCATCGATCGCACCAGATCGGTGGCAGCCTGAGCCTGCAGAGACATGGTTGCGGTCAGGGATTGGAGCAGGACGGCGTCGATCCGTTTGCGAGGGCGGGCCACGGCCGTGAGCCTGGCGACCGGCTTGCCACGCCGGGTTATGTCGATCGAGTCTCCAGCTTCAACCCGGTCGACGAGCTCACTCAGATGTGCCTTGGCGTCCGCCAGATTGACTGCATCCATGTCACGCTCCTGACCATGTAGATGGTCATGTAGCGCATAACGCGTGACAATTCCAGTGCAGAGCACGGCGAATAAGCAACTGGCTGCGTGAGCGAAGCAGGTGACCTGCAACGAGAATTATGCCGCTTCCCGCTTGACTCACACATATCCCGGCGGTTATACATCGATCAATAGCCGAAGAGTTATCGATCCCAATGCCAAACGCTCACGATGTACTCTTCAGAACGCTTGCCGATCCGACTCGGCGCGCTATTTTTGAGCGGCTGTGTCGCGAAGGAGAGCAGACGGTCGGGGCTCTGACGGCTCAGGCCGGAATTTCGCAACCGGCCGTGTCAAAACATCTCGGCGTTTTGAGGCAGGCCGGGCTCGTGCGCGACCGCCATGCAGGGCGACAGACCCATTATAGCGCGCAGCTTGCTGCGCTTGCCCCCCTGATCGACTGGACAAGCCAGATGACCGGGTTCTGGCAGAGCCGGTTCGACGACCTCGAAGACCTGCTCAAAAGGATGGACCAGTGAACCGAACGTCGACCGAAACGCTCTCCGTCGTTGTCGAACGGGAAATCGCTTATCCGCCCGAGAAGATCTGGCGCGCGCTCACGCAACCACACTTGATCGAGGAGTGGCTCATGAAAAATGACTTCAAACCTGTCGCGGACCACCGTTTCAATCTTCACGCAGACTGGGGCGCTGTCGAATGTCAGGTGCAGACGGTCGAGCCGAACAGAACACTGACTTACACGTGGGATACCAAGGATCTCAAGAGTGTCGTCTCCTGGACCCTCACCCCCACGAGCACCGGAGCCCGCTTGCGCATGGAACAGTCGGGCTTCCGGCCGGATCAGCAGCCTTACTTCCGGGGTGCCAAAGTCGGCTGGCCGAGGTTCTTTGACGATCTGGAGCAGGTTCTGGCGCGGACGGACTGAGATCCGCTGGGCTATCCAGGCAAGGGCTCTGTTACAGAGCGACATCACGAGGCGATAATGGAGGCAAGCCAATGAAGATCAAGTTGGCCAAAGTATACGTGGACGACCAGGAAAAGGCACTGGGCTTTTACACCGAAACGCTCGGCTTTACCAAGAAGGCCGATTTCAGCAATGGGCCGTTTCGCTGGCTGACCGTCGCATCACCCGACGAGCCGGACAGTGCCGAGCTGCAACTCGCGCTCAATGACAACCCCGCTGCAAAGACCTACCAGCAAGCCATTTTCCAGCAGGGCCAGCCCGCGGTCATGTTCTTCACCGATAACGTCAAGGGCGACTACGAGCGCATCAAAGCGCGCGGCGCCGAGTTCACGATGCCGCCGACCGAAGTAACCGGCTCGACCATCGCCCAGCTGAACGACAACTGCGGCAATCTCGTTCAAATCACCCAACTGGCGCGCTGGTAAAGCATGCGTTCAGTGGCGTGGCTGCCCGGCGGGAGTCGCCAAACGGGCTGCCCGATCCGCTTCGGTTCGTCTTCAGAGGAGGTCTCAATGGATTGGAACAAATGGGTTCGGCAGATCCACCGCTGGCTGTCGATCATCTTTGCGGCGGTCGTCGCCGCCATCTTCATCAGCCTGGGAGTAGGCAAGGAACCCGCCTACTGGGTATACCTCTTGCCGCTGTTTCCACTCTGCTTGCTCCTGCTTACCGGACTGTACATGTTCGTGCTGCCTTACGCTCCCAAGTGGCGCAACGCAGGGGGCACCGGCGCATTGGAGTGACCGCATGGCCAACAAGACGTCCATCAAGTCAGCGGCGGTCGCGAAGAAGCCCGCCGCCAAGCCTGCAACCGCCAAGCCGGTCCTCCTCGCAGGCGGCAACCCGCAGATCCCGAAGGGTGATGGTGACGCTCCTGTGCAGGCCTACATCGCGGCCATGCCGGGCTGGAAACGCGACGTCGGCCGCCGCCTCGACGCACTCATCGAACGCAACGTTCCCAACCTGCGCAAGGCCGTCAAATGGAACTCGCCCTTCTATGGCGTAGAGGGTCAAGGCTGGTTCCATTGCTTCACAAAGTACATCAAGCTGGCTTTCTTCCGCGGCACGTCGCTGCATCCTTTCCCTCCAGGCGAGTCCAAGCACAAGGACGTGCGCTACCTCGACATCCGCGAGGACGACCAGCTCGACGAAGCTCAACTCACCGACTGGGTAAAGCAAGCCAGCCAGTTGCCTGGCGAGCGAATGTGAGTGGAATGCCAGTCATTCCCGCAAACCCGGTGCCGACTAGCGGTATTCATGTGACGGGCGAGCGGCAACAACCCTAGGGAAAGCGACAATGGTGATGAAGAGTGGCTCTATGGAAGGAAATGCAGAGAGCTCCCCCTCGCAGCTGATAGATGCGAGGATCAGTGAGCTGGGCGATTGGCGAGGCAAGACGCTTTCCCATGTCCGCGCTCTCGTCAAGCAGGCTGACCCGGAAGTGGTCGAGGAGTGGAAGTGGCGAGGCGTTCCGGTGTGGTCGCACGCCGGAATAATCTGCACCGGCGAGACCTACAAGAACGTCGTGAAGGTGACCTTCGCAAAGGGCGCCGCCCTGCAGGATCCTTCAGGCCTGTTCAACTCCAGCCTCGAAGGCAACACCAGGCGCGCCATCGATATCCGTGAGGGCGAAGACATAGATGAGAATGCGTTCAAGGCGCTGATACGCGCCGCCGCCGCCCTGAACACGGCCCGATAGTCAGCTCCGGCCGATATGGTCGGCTAGCGGGCCGAGAGCGGCGAGCAAAGCTTCGCCGGTGGCTTGCGTCGCGTTCTCATGCGGTGCGCGCAGGTTCAGCCAGCGTCTGTCGCCGGACCGTACCGCCAGCACTGCCTTCATCGCGGAGATGAGGCCGGCGTCCTGGATGATTTTGCGGAACGCCTTGATGGCGGCATCCGCGTCAGTAATGTCCTCTCCCGCCAGCGCTGCGTCGTAGAGGGCCCGGATCGCTGCGGCATTCAGATTGACCGTCGCCGAGATGCACCCTGCAGCACCGTTGG
This sequence comes from Mesorhizobium sp. M0854, assembly GCF_040319815.1. NCBI lineage: Bacteria > Pseudomonadati > Pseudomonadota > Alphaproteobacteria > Hyphomicrobiales > Phyllobacteriaceae > Mesorhizobium > Mesorhizobium sp. M0854. The sequence continues at coordinate 201,166 of NZ_JAMYOL010000006.1, read as the reverse complement.
CGAGGCCTTTCGTCAGCTGTGCTTCCGAGCTCGGGAACACCGCGACCCCTGGAGCTGCCGCAATGACCGCCGCGGTGTTGTTCCAATCGCCGGCGCTGTCCTTGTAAGCCACCACGACATCCGGAAACGCTTGGCTCAAGCGGGCGGTCAGCGCCGGGCTCACCGGTACGCCGGAATTCTGCGGGATGTGGTAGAGGATCATCCTCATCGCCGGGTTCGCCACCCGTTCGATCAGCTCGCCATAGTAGCGGACCTGTCCGTTGTCGCCGGCGGCCGTATAGAAGAACGACGGCAGCACCATCACCCCGGCACAGCCGAGCCCGACGGCATGCGCCGTCAGCTCGACGGTCTCGGCAAGTGCCGTGACACCGGTGCCGGGCATCAGATGGCTTGGCGAAATGCCGGCCTCGACCAGCCACTCCAGCGCTTGCATGCGCTCGCGCAACGAGACGGACAACGCCTCGCCCGTGGTGCCGAACGGCGACAGGAAATGCGCTCCCTGATCCAGCACCCACTTGGCGTGTGATATCCAGAGGTCGCGGGCAATGCGGCCGTCGTTTTCGAACGGCGTCAGGATCGGTGCGATGGTTCCTTGTGGGCGGATCATGTGCGTCCTTCTACCGGTGAAAATCTGTGCTGTGCTCAAAGCCGGCATCAAAAATGTCGAGCAAGCTACATGAAGCAATGTTGCTGAGTACCGGCCGTTCGACCTCGAAAGCAAGCGGCTCGCGCATAGGCGCGCGATTGTGATCGGGCGGCGGTTCTGAGGCTCTCGAGGTATATCCTTGTCACGGGATAACCTCGTCCGGCCGAAAGGGGGGTGACAAACGAGTTCTGCTGTTTCATCAATGCCGCCTTTTGAGGAGAAGCCCATGCGGAGGATCGGCGTCGGCATTATCGGCTGCGGCAACATTTCGGATGCCTATCTGAAGGCATCGCCACAATTCCCGGTGCTCGACATTGTCGGCGTCGCCGACATCAACCGGGCGGCAGCCGAGGCGAAAGCAGCGACCTACGGCCTGGCTGCCATGCCGGTCGACGCGCTGTTGGCCGATCCGCGCGTCGAGATCGTGCTCAACCTGACGACGCCGCAGCATCATGTGCCGGTCGGCCTGCAGGCTGTCGGGCAACGCAAGCACGTCTATTCCGAGAAGCCGCTGGCAACGACGCTCAGCGACGCCGAGCGGCTGGTCGCGGCCGCGCGCGAAAAGGGCGTGCGCGTCGGCTGTGCACCCGACACCTTTCTTGGCGGCTCCCACCAAACGGCGCGGCGGCTGGTCGATAAGGATACGGTCGGGACCATTGTCGCCGGCTCTGCCTTCATGCAGGTGCCCGGCCACGAGCTCTGGCATCCCAATCCGGATTTCTACTATCAGCCCGGCGGCGGGCCGATGCTCGACATGGGACCGTACTACCTGACCTGCCTGGTCAATCTCCTGGGTCCGGTAAAATCCGTGACCGGGCAGGCGAAGTCATCCTACGCCACCCGCACCATCGGTTCTGGACCGCGCCAGGGCGAGACCATCCGGGTCGAGGTGCCGACCCATATTTCCGGCCTGCTCGCATTCGAGAATGGCGCCGCGGTCTCGATCACCACCAGCTTCGACGTCTGGAAGCATGAACACAATCACATCGAACTTTACGGAACCACGGGCTCGATGATCGTCTCCGATCCCAACCAGTTCCAGGGCGACATCAGGACCAGCCAGCGCAAGGGCGACTGGACGGTGGCCGATCAGATCCATTCCTATGGCGACGGCAATTACCGGGGCCTCGGCCTTGCCGACATGGCGCAGGCGATCGTCTCGGGCAGGCAACACCGCGCCAGTCTCGACCTTTCCCTCCATGTCCTGGAAATCATGGAATCGATCATCTCTTCAGCAGACGTAGGGCAGCGTATCGATCTCAGATATGGCTGCGCCCGGCCGGCGCCGATGCGCGCCGATCTGCCTTTCGGAATTCTGGAATAGGGAACAATGCGATGAGCAAGACGGCACTGATTTTCTGGGGCGGCTGGGAAGGTCACACCCCGGCTCGAAGCGCCGAAATCGTCAAGGAGATGCTGGCCGGCAACGGCTTCGACGTGCAGCTGGAGCAGGGGACTTCGGCGCTTGCCGATCCGCAGCTGAGCAAGCTCGATCTCATCGTCCCGGTGATCACGATGTCGACGATCGAAAAGCCGGAGCTGCAAAACCTGACCAGCGCCGTCGGGGCCGGCACCGGCCTTGCGGGCTTTCACGGCACGATGTGCGACAGCTTCCGCAACGAGCCGGAATACCAGTTCATGACCGGCGGCCAGTGGGTCGCCCATCCCGGCAACATCATCGACTATCACGTCGATATCACCAGGCCAGACGATCCGGTCATGCAGGGCATCGACGGCTTCGCCTACCGTTCAGAGCAGTATTACATGCATGTCGATCCGACCAACGAGGTGCTGGCGACGACTACTTTCACCGGCGAGCATCTCGATTTCATCGCCGGCGTCGTCATGCCGGTCGTCTGGAAGCGCCGCTACGGCAAGGGCCGCGTCTTCTACAGCGCGCTCGGCCACACCGCCGACGAGTTCGCCGTGCCGCAAATGCGCACGATGTTCGAACGCGGCACGATTTGGGCCAGCCGAAACTCGGACCTTGCATAGCCGTTCAATCTGAACGCCACGTACAGTTGTAATCTCTCATAGGGGGCGGCCCGAACGCAGACACAGGCACTGGGCTGCGGCAAGCAAGGACTGCCATGGTAGTATCCAATACATCAGCGGTCCTCATCGAGAAATTCCGCAGCTGGAGGTCGAATGGAGCAGACGTGGCGATGGTTTGGGCCGAGCGACGCGGCAACGCTTGCCCATGCCAGGCAGGCCGGCGCGACCGGCATCGTGACGGCACTGCACGACATCCCTTACGGCGAAGTCTGGCCGATCGACGCTATTAGGCAGCGCCAGGCGCTTATCGAGGCGGATCCGGCGATGGGCCTGAAATGGAGCGTCGTCGAGAGTGTGCCCGTGCACGAGGACATCAAGCTCGGCCGCGGCGATCTCGACCGGCTCTACGACAATTTCAGGCAGACCTTACGCAATCTCGGCGCCTGCGGTGTGCGCACGGTCTGCTACAACTTCATGCTGATCCTCGACTGGACCCGGACCGACCTGGCTGCGCCGCTGCCGGGCGGCGGACGGGCGCTCCGCATGAACATGCACGAGCTTGCCGCGTTCGATTGCTACATGCTGCAGCGCAAGGGCTCGGAGCGCGACTATGCGCTCGATGTTCTCCAGCGGGCGAGCGAATGGTTCGAGACGACGCCGGATACGTCAAAAGAACGTCTGCTCGCCAACATCATGGCCGGCCTGCCGGGCGCCTTCAAGCGCTACGACATAGCAGAATTGCGCGAAGTGGTGGCCGAGCAGTCGGGCCTGTCGCACGACCGGCTGCGCGAGAACCTCGTCCGTTTTCTCGAAAACGTGCTGCCGGCGGCCGAAGAGGCGGGCGTCACGTTGGCGATCCACCCGGACGATCCGCCGCGCGATCTCGTCGGCCTGTGCCGGATCGTCAAGAACGCCGACGACATCGCCCTTATCCTGGACGCCGTGCCATCGGCCCATAGCGGCCTCACCTTGTGCACCGGGTCGCTGGGCGCCAACCCGGCCAATGACGTGCCCGCAATCGCCAGGCGCTTTGCGCACAAGATAAAGTTCGTGCATCTGCGCAATGTCAGCATGGACCCGGACGGCTCGTTCATGGAATCCGAGCATCTGAGCGGCGATGTCGACATGGTCTCGGTGGTCTCGATCTTGCTCGACGAGCAGCAACGCCGCCGCGATGCCGGTGAACCGGCGGCGCTGCTGCCGTTTCGCCCGGATCATGGCCACGAGCTGATTGATGACGCCGCGCGGCGCACCCATCCCGGCTACCCCGTGATCGGCCGTCTTCGCGGCCTTGCCGAATTGAGAGGCGTGATGACAGCGATTGCCCATCAGCGCGGCTACCGGCTGCGATGACGGCGCCCCGCCTGCTCTGCGTCGGCGCGCTCACCTACGACACGATCTTGCGCCTCGATGTCCTGCCCTCCGGCGCCGGCAAGTTCCTGCCGAGCGAGGCTATACAGATCGCGGCCGGGATGGCGGCAAGCGCCGCCGCGTCAGCCAGCCGCCAGGGCGGGCAGGTCTGGCTATGGGCAAGCGTCGGCGACGATGCTGTCGGCCGCGATGTCATCGGCCAGATGGAGGCGGAGCGGGTCGACTGTTCGCTGGTGCGCAGGGTTGAAGGTGGCCGCTCGGCCATTGCCACGATCCTGGTCGATGCCGCCGGCGAACGCATGATCGTGCCCTTCTACGATGCCGTCACGCAAGCCGATCCTGACCGTCTTCCGCCCGCGGATTTTTCCCGCTTCGACGTCGTGCTGGTTGATGTCCGCTGGCCTGGAGCCGCGGCCCTGGCGCTGGCGAAGGCTCGCGAGTGCGGCATCCCGGCGATCCTTGACGCCGATGTCGCGTCGCGACCGGTGCTCGACCGGCTGCTGCCGCTCGCCTCGCATGTCGTTGCTTCGCTGCCGGCGGCACGCATCCTTTGCGGTCCGGAGATATCCGCTGGTTCCGCCGTCGCCATTCTCGGCCAACGGACCGGCGCCTTCGTGGCGGTCACCGATGGCGCGAACGGCACCGTGTTCCAGCACCCGGGCGGCAATGATGTCCGTCATCTGCCGTCGCCGCGGGTCGAAGCCGTCGACACCCTGGCGACGGGCGACGTGTTTCACGGCACCTTCGCTCTCGGCCTGGCCGAAGGTTGGGACGAAGAGCGGGCGATAGCAGTGGCCAGCGCCGCCGCCGCGCTAAAGTGCCTGCGCTTTGGCGGACGGCTCGGCGCACCGACGCGCGCGGAAACGCTGGCTTTCATGCAAGGATCGACATGACGCCGAACACGCTTGGGCCGGTTCGGCAAAGAAGGCACGTCAAGTGGCGCCGATCGACTACCATGGTAGTCACTGCGCAACTGTTCGAGGGAGAATAAATGGCTGAGTTCAAAAAACGCGCACTGGTCACGGGAGCGGCCATGGGCATCGGCCGTGCTGTCGCCGAAAGACTGGCCGGGCAAGGCGTCGACCTGATTCTGTTCGACCGGGCGGGCGATCAGCTGGATGACGTCGCGGCGCAGCTTTCGGCGCGCGGCGTGACCGTGCACACCGTGCTTGGCTCGACCGCCGACACTGAAGCCTGTGGCCGCGCCGTCGAGCTTGCCCGGTCCGCGTTCGGCGGGCTCGACATGCTCTCCCACAATGCCGGCATCCAGCGTTACGGAACGGTGGAGACCACGGACGAGGCGCTTTGGGACGAGGTGATGAACGTCAACCTCAAGGCTGCCTACCTGCTCTCCCGCGCGGCGATGCCGCTGCTGCGGCAAAGCCGCGGCGCCATCGTCCATATGAGCTCGGTGCAGGGTCTGGCCAGCCAGGAAGGGGTTCTGGCCTACAGCACGGCCAAGCACGGCCTGATCGGGCTGGTCAAATCGATGGCCGTCGATTATGCGCCGCTCGGTGTGCGCGTCAATGCCGTCGCTCCGGGCGCGGTCGACACGCCGATGCTGCGGGATGCGGTCAAGCTCAACGATAAGCCCGACGAGATCCTGCGCATCCTCGACAACATGCATCCGCTCGGCCGTACCGCCCAGCCGCAAGAGATTGCCGCAGTCGTCGCCTTCCTGCTGTCCGACGATGCCTCCTTCGTCACCGGCGAGGTCGTACGCGTCGATGGCGGCCTGCTGGCGCGCATCGGCGGTTCTCCGCGCAAGGAATAACGTCGGCGCTGCTGCTTGCGCAGGCATTTCATGAACGGCTTGAAGCTGCAGAGCCTATAAGGGGTCGCCGATGGCACGGCTTTTGGGAACGCGGACCATCACCGAGGGGCGGCTCGACGAAACCGCCCCCGGCGCTTCAGTCGCGGCTAGGACGTTCGAGGTTTTGCTCGACCAGATCCTGACCTTCCGCCTGAAGCCGCACGAGCTGATTTCTGAAAAGGCGATGTCGGAAGCCCTCGGCGTGAGCCGCACGCCGGTCAGGGAGGCGCTCGCCCGGTTGGCCGGTCTTGGCTTGATCGACATTTATCCGCAGCGCGGCAGCATGGTGGCGCCGCTCCGAATTGCCGATCTCGAAAAATCGCAGTTTCTGCGCGAAGCGCTCGAAGTCGGCCTGATCAAGCGCGCGGTCGAGAGCCCGCGCCGTGCCGACCTGCTTGCCGTGCTCAAAGGCGAACTGGCCGTCCAGGAGACGTTCGCCTCCATCGCGGACGACAGGCGCTTCTTCAAGTCGGACGAGCTGTTCCACCAGCACATCGCCAGTCATGCCGGGTTTCCCGGAATCTGGGCCGACATCAGCGCGGCGAAGCTGCACATGGACCGCTTCCGCTTCCTGTCTTTTCCGCGCCTCGACAGCATGTCGGTGGTCCTCGGCCAGCATCGGCGGATTGTCGATGCGCTTGAGCAGGCCGACGCGTTTGCGGCGGAAGAGGCGATGCGAACGCATCTTCGCCGCATCTTCGAGGTGCTCGAAATCGTCCAGGAGCGCTATCCCTATTATTTCGAGGCAAACGGCAGTGTGAGCCCGCTTTCGGCCGGCTCAATCCAAGCCTGAGCCTTTCTTGCGCGCTTCCGAAGGTGTCTTGGTCTTGCTGCCGGATTTGTCGGGAGCTGGCTCGGCTTTGCGATCTTGACCCTCGCCGCCTTGCTCGTTGCGGAGCTGCTTTTCCACTATCGATCGCGATCCTTCCGCCGGGTCTTGTTCAGGATGAGTATCGGTTCCCGTCATGTCGGCTCCTATCCATTTTGATCAATTGCGTGCGGCGTGGGCTGACCTCCGCCGCCGGTTCTGTCGCGCCCGATCATAAGCCAGGCGGCGAACAGCACGACCAGTACGACCACGATCCAGGCGACGAAACGAGGCATCGGCCTCATGTCCCTCGCCGCCGCTTGCTGCCGCGTGCCTCCGGATCGGAGCCGGCCTCGACCGTTGGATCGGGCACGACCGGGCCGCGTTCGGCCTCGGAACCCTCAGCTTCGATCTCCTGCACGGCCTGATCCCAGTGCTCGCGCTCGCGTCCTTGCGGACGGCCTTCGCGCTCCCAGATCTCGTGGGCTCGCTGCTTGATACGCTCTTCCCTGTCCATGGCCTTTGCCTCCTCATCCCCTAATCCGGCGATCGCTGGTTTGTTCCGCGGTGCCAGCGCCGTTCATCACGGTTCAGTTGACCTGATCACCCAGCGCTCTAGATCAAACTTCGCGCCGAAGTCGCTTGGTGCGGGGAGAACAATCGTGTGGCAGCAACGCTACAAGCACGTATTGTAAATGCCGTTACAGCCGTCGGTCCTCGACCAGACCGCCTGTGCTTGCTGCTGGTAATATTTGTACTGACGGCATGCTCGCCTTCCGGCCAGGTCGAGCAGCAGTCGAAAACCGCGGCTTCCGCCGCACAGACCGCATCGCTGGTCCTGGAGAGCTGGATCGCTGGGGGAGCCCCGTCGGAATACACGTCGCGCACTTTGCAATCGGCCGGCAAGGCGCTCGCCGATGCCGGTGCGCAAATCCAGTCCGGCAAGTCGCCTGAGCCCGGCGGGCAAGCCGGTCTGACGATCGCGGTTGGACGGCTTTCGGCAGCGGTAATTCGCGCGGCCACGGCCGTGCAGAACGGCAACCGCTCGGAAGTGGAACACGCACAGCAGGATCTGCGGGCCGCCGCCGCCGACCTGAGCACGTCCTACGCGAAATATTTCGCGCCGAAATCATGAAGAAGCTGCTCGAAATATCGCTCGGCGTCGTCACCAGCGTTGGCGGCTTTCTTGAGGTCGGATCAATGGCGACCGCCGCTCAGGCCGGCGCCGCGTTCAGGTTTCAGCTGATATGGGCCGTCGTCCTGGGCACGATCTGCATCATCTTCCTGGTCGAAATGGCCGGACGCTTCGCCGCAGTTAGTCATCACACCATCGCCGACGGGATCCGGGAACGGTTTGGCTTCAACGCCTTTCTGTGGCCGTTGCTCGCCACTTTGCTGGTTAACTTCCTGGTCATGGCAGCCGAAATCGGCGGTGTTGCGATTGCGCTCGAGCTCGCCACCGGCATCGGCTTTCAGTGGTGGGCGCTGCCGGTCGCTTTTCTGGCATGGCTGTTCCTTTGGAAAGGCACGTTCGGACTCATCGAAAAAGGCGTCGCGATCCTCGGGCTGGTCACGCTGTGCTTCGTGGTTGGCGCCGTCATACTGAAGCCCGATTGGGGGCAGGTCGCGGCCGGGGCCGTGCCAACACTGCCGGATCACGACGCGGCCAACTACTGGTTCATGGCGGTCAGCATTCTTGGTGCGTCGATCTCGCCCTATCTGTTCATGTTCTATTCGTCGGGAGCGATCGAGGACGAGTGGGACAAGAGCTATCTCGGAGCCAATCGGGCGATTGCCGGCCTGGGCATGAGTTTTGGCGGCACAATCGCTATGGGTGTGCTGATTGTGGCGGCGCTCGTTCTGGCAGCACACGGCATAGTGCAGGTCGACGACTACCACCAACTGCCGCTGATGCTGATCCAGATCTTCGGTTTCTGGGGATTTGTCCTGTTCGTTGCGTCACTAGGCATTGCCTGTTTCGGCGCCGCGCTCGAAATCGGCCTGCAGCAAGCCTACCTTGTGGCGCAGGGTTTCGGCTGGACCTGGGGCGAGAACCTGAAACCGCGCGACGACCCGGGCTTCAGCGCCGCGTATACGGTCTCGCTGTTTCTCGCCGCCATTCCGATCGCACTGGGTCTCGATCCGCTGAAGCTCACCATCTTCTCCATGGCGCTGACGGCCGCCAGCCTGCCGCTAACCGTGGTGCCGTTCCTCTTCCTGCTGAACGACGAGCGTTATGTCGGCGAGCACCGCAATGGCATGATAGCGAATGCCGCGGTCATCTTCATCATCGCGCTCGGTTTCGTGCTCGCGATCGTGACCATTCCTTTGCAGATATTCGGAGGCACGTGATGGATTTGCTGCGCGACATCCTGGACAAGCAAGTGGTCGACCGCGAGCAGGTCAAGATCGGCAAGGTTGACGGGCTGGTGGCCGAACTCAGGCCAGGCAAGCCGCCAAAAATCATTGCGGTCGAGCTCGGCTCGATCACGCTGGCGCGCCGGCTTGGCCAGCGGCCCGGGCGCTGGATGGCGCGGCTTGCGGCAAGGCTCGGCGGCAAGCGCCATGCCGAGCCGCACCGCATCGCCTGGAACAAGGTGCGCGACATCGGCGTCGACATCGAGTTCGATATCGACGTCCGCGAAACGGCGATTTTCGACTGGCAGGACTGGCTGCGCGACCGTGTCATTGGGCGTATCCCGGGAGCTGGATGATGGCTACTATCAATCTCGAGCAATTGGCTGGCAGGAATGTGCTTTCGCAGCGCGGCAAAAGCATCGGTCATATCGAGGAGATACGCGCAGAATCGGATGGCGACGACCTGGTGATTGCCGAGTACCATGTCGGCATCTACGCGGCCTTCGAGCGTCTGTCCGCTTCGGCCATCGGCATTGCGGTCCTCAATGTCTTTGGACTGCGCAGTCGCGACAGCATGTACCGCATTCCTTGGGACAAGCTGGACATCTCCGATGCGGTGCGGCCGCGGTTGTTATGCACGACGGAAGAACTTTCCGGTATGAAGGGGAGTATCGAGGGCGATAAACCGGAATGAACGATACTTTCCCGCCGTCCGAGAATGGGGTCCAGTGAAAGTCCTGGTTACCGGCGCCACCGGCCTGATCGGTGCCTCGGTCGTGGCACGCCTTCTTTCCGAAGGACATGAGGTGATCGGATTGGTCCGCAGCCCCGGCGCAAACCGGACCGGCAATTATCAATTGCTGGTGCTGGACATGGCGGTGGCGCTGCAGCCCGAAGACTGGCTACCGCATCTCAGGGGCATAGACGCCGTCGTCAATTGTGCCGGCGTTCTGCAGGATAGCCCTCGTGAAAAGACGCGCGAAGTCCATTGCGATGCGGCGGCAGCACTCTTCCTCGCCTGTGCGCGGGCAGGGGTTGCCCGGGTGATCCACTTTTCGGCAATCGGCGTCGATCGGGCGCAGCCTTCGACGTTCTCGGCGACGAAACTGGCCGGCGACCAAGCGCTTATGGCGCTTGATCTGGATTGGGTGATCCTGCGCCCGTCCGTGGTGCTCGGCCGGCCGGTGTTTGGGGCCAGCGCATTGTTTAGGGGTCTCGCCTCGCTGCCGGTGCTGCCGTCCATGCCCGGCACCGGCCGGCTCCAGGTGGTGCTACTCGACGATGTGGTCTCAACAGTCGTCTTCCTTCTCGATCCCGACAGTCCGTCTCGCGTCGTGTTGGAACTTGTCGGTCCTGAACAACTGAGCATGGACGAGGTCGTCGGCAGCTATCGCCGATGGCTCGGCTGGGCTCCTGCAGCCAGGTTTGTCTTGCCGGCGGCTGTTGCAAGGCTTCTCTACCGCCTCGGCGACCTTGCCGCGATGTTCGGCTGGCGTCCACCGATGCGCACCAACGCGGCCAGAGAGATCGCCCGAGGAGCGGTTGGAGATCCCTCGGACTGGACCGCCACGACCGGCATACGCCCGCAAACCCTGGCGGGCTTCCTCGCGCTCAATCCGGCAACGGTGCAGGAAAAATGGTTTGCCCGGCTGTATTTCATCAAGCCTGCGATCTTCGTCGTCCTGCCCTTCTTCTGGATCGTGACGGGTATTGTGTCGCTGACCACCGGCTATAACGGTGGCGTCGAGCTGATGCAAAGCACGGGGGGTGGCATATTGTCGGTGCCGACCGTGATAGCCGGTGCTCTTGCCGACATCGCCGTCGGCGCGCTCCTAGCCTGGCGGCCGGCGGCGCGAAAAGGCCTCTATGGCGGCATCGCGCTCTCGCTCTTCTACCTGGTCGTCGGAAGCTTCCTGAGCCCCGAGCTGTGGAACGACCCGCTTGGGCCGTTCCTCAAGGTGTTGCCGATCCTGGTGCTGCACTTTGTGGCCTTGGCAGTGCTGGAGGAGCGTTGATGCTCTATTTCCTGCTGAGATTTCTGCATGTCATCGGCGCATCCGTGCTGCTTGGTACCGGCGTCGGTATCGCTTTCTTCATGCTGCTCGCCCACAGGACCGGCAATGCCGCGACGATTGCGGCGGTGGCGCGTATCGTCGTCGTCGCCGACTTCCTTTTCACCGCGACGGCCGTGGTCACGCAGCCTTTGACCGGAGCCGCGCTCGCCTGGCAGGCAGGCTACTCGCTGTTGGAGGGCTGGATCGTACTTTCGATCGCGCTCTATATCTTCACCGGAATGTTCTGGCTCCCGGTCGTCTGGATGCAAATGGAGATGCGCAAGCTGGCATCGCAAGCCGCCGCTGCAGGCGCGCCGTTGCCGCCGCGCTATCATCGGCTCTTCTGGCTGTGGTTCGCCTTCGGCTTCCCCGCCTTCGCTGCGGTACTCGGGATTTTCTGGCTAATGATCTCTCGGCCTGCGATCGACTGGTGAAGACAGGCCGCGTGCAGCTGCCGGGATGAGCGATGACATTCATTTCAGCGAATAGAGATAGGCCGCGATATCCCGCGCCTCCTGCTCGGAAATTCTGGTCGAAGGCATTGCCGTGTGCGGATTGACCTCCCTTGCGGCGCGTATCCAACGGACCATATTTCGCGGGTTGTTGGACAATACGCCGCCGATATAGATCCGGGTGGCCAAGCTGGCGTCGAGGCGTGGACCAACCAACCCTTGTGCGCTGGGAACGCCGGTGATCGTGTGGCATCCGGCACAGCCATTGGCCATGATGATTGGTATGGCGCGGGCGCCAACACCGCCGGTTGCATTGTCGGCCTTCTGCTCCACTCGACGGCTTTGCTCGAAGTACAACGCGATCCCGGCCAGGGCTGCAACAAGCACGACAATTGCCGCGGCGCCGAGGATGGGTCCGGACGGAGTGAAGCGCGATGTTGCGCGCACGCCGATGCTGCCAGGGGCATTGTCCGTCTTATGCGCGACCCTGGTGAGGCGCTCCGGCCACAACGTCAGCGCCGCCCAAGCTGCGGCCAGCACGGCAATTGCCGTCCCGGCACCAATGACCAGCTTAGACAGCCTGGAGCGCATGCAACGCCTCCCATCTTCTCTGTCCACTTGAGCGAATCCACAGACCGGCCAGCAGCAACGCGGCTCCGCCATAAATCAGGCCGGCCGGAACCCACATCACCAAGCCGGCGAGCTGCTGGTCCTCGAGCGGGCTAAGGCCCCACAATTCCGCGCCGGCTGCGTTTACCGGGTACCACAGCCTTGGCGAGACCAGCAGCAGCACCCCGAGCAGGCCGGTGTGCAGCGAGGTGAAAAAGAGGTGCATGACTGCGCTGCCGTAGGCTTGTTCGCCGCCTGAACGCGGCAGCAGCACCCACCAGAACAGCAGCCCCGTACCGAAGAAGCTGGCATGTTGCGCATAATGCAGGACACCCTGTGCAAGCGCCGCCTCGAACAGCGCCGGAACGTGCCACGCCCATATCGCGACGCCGTGCAGGAAGGTCGCGGCTAGAGGACGGCTGACAGCGGCCCAAACGGCTCGAAGCACCTTCGCCTGCCCGGCTGCGCCAAATGCCAGCCGCAGCTTGATCGGCAATGCCCACATCATCGCCGCCGCTGGACGGGAGGCGACCAGCAGGGGTGCCGCCACCGCCATCAACAGCTCGTGCTCGATCATGTGGGCGGTGAAAACGCGCTCACCGAATGCGTGGAGCGGGCTGACCAGTGCTGCCGCCAAAATGGCCCAGCCGGTCGCAAACAGCAGGGCTTGCCGCAACCGCAACGGGCGGCTGCGGGCACTCCGCCGCCACAGCCGAAAGGCGCCTGCCGCGTAAAGCAGTGCGACCATGGTTAGCGGCAGCGTGATCGGCAACGCCAGCGTCCAGCCGGCCTGCGAGGCACCGGCACCGTAGCAGATCGAGGTCGAGAAGAGCGCGTCGAAGCTCATCGTAGGCAGCCGTCAACAATGAGCGAGGCCGCGCCTTGCATGACGATTACCAGCGCAAACAGCACCGCGCTGAGAATGCCGATATTGGCGACGAAATGCTCGGTGCCGCGCGTACGATCCGGTTTAAAGGCGGCGCCACCTTGCTGTCGCGCCCGCCACGAAAGCACGCCGCCGAGCAAGGCCAGCACTGTCAGCACCAGCGCAATGACCGGTATGACGGGAATACCGTGGGCGCACTGCCACTCCACGAACGCATAATTCAGCTGCGTCGACACCGCCCAGGCCAAAGGCCCGGACAACAGCCCGCCCCATGATGTGCCCAAGCGAAGCGCACGCATCTCAGTCAAGCCTCGGCATCCAGTAGATCAACAGATAGATCGGGATCCAGGTCGCGACCACGAAATCCCAGTAGAAGACGTTGTCGCCAACGTCCCCGAAACGCCGGCCGCTATAGCCATGGCGCGTGAACATCAGGACCGTCAGCACCAGCGTGTCGCCGACGTCGGTAATCAGGTGCGTTGTGTGAAGGCCGAGCAGGACCCACAGCATCGAGCCGTACGCATTGGTATCCCAATAAATGTTGAGGGCCGGAAATTCGAACCACCGCACGACAAGCGGTGCGATACCGAGCAGCGACATGACGATCAGGCCGATGCGCACGGGCACCATGGCACAGGCTTCGGCGTAGCGGTTCAGTATGTGATTGGGCACCACGCTGGCGAGCAGCAACAGCGTGACGATGGTGCCCGGCCAATGGTTGGGCGGCGGCACGCCCAATGGCCATTTGGGCGATAGATAGGCGAGGTAAAGATAGGTGCCTGCGGCGAGCGCGAAGCCGGTGCCCTCCAGCGCCATGAAGGCGAGAGTGCCCCACCAGGTCGGGCTGCGCGGTCCGATCCCGAAGGTCGGGAGTTTGGAAAGATCGGCGGCAGGACGCTGTTTCATTCCTCATCCTCCGGATCGCCTTTCGGCCAGAACCAACCGATCAAAGTGATGGCGATCGGCCCGGCTCCCCAGACCACCGCCCACGGGCTGAAGATCGAATATAGAAAGGTGGCGCCGACGGCGAGCGCGGCGAACAATGGCCAGATCGACGGCGTCGCCGACTTCTCGCGCACATCTGGATGCGCCTCTGCCACGGTCGAAATGACAAGTTCGCGCGCGTCGACGCGAAGCCCGGTCGCGACAGGCAGCGTGTCACGTTCGGCCCAGAGCGGCTCGGCGTGGGTAACCACCGGGATCCGAGCGAAATTATAGCTCGGCGGTGGAGAGATCGTCGCCCATTCCAGCGTGCCGGCATTCCAGGGATTGTCCCCCGCCGGGGCGCCCCTCGAGGCGCTGTACACCAGGTTTATAGTGAACAGAACGAAGCTTAGGAACAGGATGACCGCGCCGGCTGTGATGAACAGGTTGATGTTGCCCCAGCCGAGTTCCACCGGATAGGTGTAGACCCGCCGCGGCATACCCCACAGGCCGACAATGTGCATCGGAAAGAACGCCGCATTGAAGCCTAGGAAGGCAAGCCAGAAGTGCCAGCGTCCGAGACGTTCGCTCATCATCCGGCCGGTGATCTTGGGGAACCAGAAATAGGTCGCGCCGAGCAGCGGGAACACCGACCCGCCGATCAGCACGTAATGGAAATGCGCGACCACGAAATAGGTGTCGTGCACTTGCAGGTCCAATGGCACCGACGCCAGCATCACCCCGGTCAGGCCGCCCGCGACGAACGTGAAGAAGAAGCCGAACATGAACAGCAGCGGCGTCCTGATTATCGGGCGTCCGTCCCACAATGTCGCCAGCCAGCAGAAGATCTGCAGCCCGTTCGGGATGGCGATCAGCATGCTCGAGGCGGTGAAGAAGCTCGCGCCGAGCTTGGGCAGACCGGTTGCGAACATGTGGTGAACCCACAGGCCGAACGACAGAAAGCCGACTGCGATCAAGGCCAGTACCATGCCCAGATAGCCGAATACCGGACGCCGGGCGAAAGCGGCGATGATCGAGGACACCATGCCGGTAGCCGGCAGGAATATGATGTAGACTTCGGGGTGGCCGAAGAACCAGAACAGGTGCTGGAACAGCAATACGTCGCCGCCCTCGGCGGGATTGAAGATATGGGTGCCGACCAGCCGGTCGAGGATCAGGAACGTCGACGTGATCATGACCGCCGGCATGGCGAACACGATCACGAAGGAGGTGACCAGCATCGCCCAGACATAGAGCGGAATCTTGTCCAGCGACATGCCCGGCGCGCGTTGCTTCAGCACGGTGACGATGGTGGCAACCGCAACCGCCAACGATGACACTTCGGTATAGGTGATCATCTGCGCCCACACGTCGGAACGCTTGCCTGGCCCGAATTCAGGACCGGACAGCGGCACGTAGGAGAACCAGCCGACGTCGGGCGCCATGTCGAGTGCAAACGACACCCAGGCGAAGAGGCCACCGGAGAGATAAATCCAGAAGCTGAATGCATTGAGGCGCGGAAAGGCGATGTTGCGGGTGCCGACCATCAGCGGCACGAGGTAGATGCCGGTCGCCTGGACGATCGGCACCGCAAACAGGAACATCATCGTCACGCCATGCATGGTGAACAGCTGGTTGTAGCGGTCGGGCCCGATCAGCCCGCGCTCCGGCCCCGACAGTTGGATGCGCATGGCAACGGCGCTGAGGCCACCGAGGCACAGGAAGGCGAAAGCGGTGATCAGGTAGCGCCGCGCGACAATCTTGTGGTCGACGCTCGAGAGCGCACCGATGATGCCCGGTGCCGTCTGCCATGTCCGCGCCAGCCAGCGGTCAAGGCTGAAGTCGGCGAGGCCGGTGTCGCGAGGACCGTCGCGCTCGGGGGCCAGGTCTCCTTTGCCGGCCGCTGCACGCTCGCCGGCAAGCCGACGCTCACGGGCCACGTCGGCGCTGCTCATTTCAGGCCCTCGAGATAGGCGACGATCGCATTCAGTTCGTCCCCGTCCAGTCGCACCACCGGCATGTGGGCGCCTGGCTTGATCCCCTGCGGATTGGCTATCCAGGCTGCGAGATTGCCGCGGCTCATTGTCAGCGTGCCGGCAGCGAGCGTTTGCCGGCTTGCGATATGCGTGAGGTTTGGGGCGACCGTGCCGCCGGCGATGGTGCCGCCGATCTTGTGGCACATCACGCATGGCCGTTTGAGGAACAGGTCGTGACCGGTTTTGGCCTCGGCCGACACGGGGGCGGCCGCCGGCCGCAGCTGATCGTTCAGCCAGGCATCGAAGACGGGCCGAGGTTCGGCGATGATGAAGGTGATCATATTGGCATGCTGCGCGCCGCAGAACTCGGCGCATTGCCCGCGATAGACGCCGGGCTTGTCCGCCTTCAGATCGAGAACGTTCTCGTGGCCGGGGATAAGGTCCAGCTTGCCCGAGAGGTTCGGCACCCAGAAGGAATGGATAACGTCGGTCGAGGTCACTACAAGCCGCACCGGCTCGCCCGCCGGAATGTGGATTTCATTGGCGGTCGTCAGGATGCGGTTCGGCTGATCGTTTTCGTAGCGCACCTCCCACCACCATTGATGCCCGGTCACCCGGATCGTCAGCGCCGCATCCGAGCCGATGGCGGCGAGCGTCCGGTTAGCGAAGTAGCTCAGCAGCGTCAGGCCGACCAGGATCAGAGCGGTAGCGGCGAGTGCGGCGACGACAATTCGCATCTTGCTGCGCTCGGCGGCAGCGTCGAGGACAAGCGGATCGCCGACCGGCGCCGGGCGCCGGGCCAATGGCACGATCAGCACGGCCATCACCAGAAGCCAGACCACCGTGCAGAGTGCTGTGAAGAACCAGATCAGCCATGCGAGTTCGCCCGCGGCCGGGCCCTTTGGGTCGAGCGCGGATTGCCAGCCGCTGCACCCTGCAAGGAGCAGGATGCAGGCCGTGCACCCGCCCACCGTCCAGACACCGCGGCTCACGGCGACTTCCCCAGCGTCGTGGCGTCCGGCAGGCGATTCTCGGATGGATGGGGCATCATGTCGTCGTCGCGGCCCGGCGCGGTGGAGGACGGTGCGTTGCCGCTCAGTGCCCGGACGAAGGCAGCAAGCTCCCAGATCTGGTCATCCGGGATCGTGTCGCGGAAGCTCGGCATGCCGTTTGGCCGGCCGTCCCTGATCGTGGCGTGGATGCTTTCGATCGAGCTGCCATAGAGCCACTTCTGGTCCATGAGCGCCGGGCCCATGCCGCCGCCGCCATTGGCATGGCAGCCGGAACAGTTGAACCAGTTGAACAGACGCTTGCCCTCGCTGAGGTGGAAGGCGTTGGCCTCGAACACGCCGGCCTTGCTGTCGGACGAGGTCGGCCGTTGGCCGCCCGGCTCGAGGGCAGTCACGGCTGCCGGTTGATCGCCCGAGCCGAGCGCCGATTGTGGACGCGTGTCGCGTTCCTCACGCTGGCAAGCGGCAACCGCGAGGATTGCGAACACCAGAAAGAGAAGACCTCGCTTCATTTCAAGGCGCTCCGACAGGATCGAGGCGGGGCACCTGGTAGGTCGCCAGGATCGCGTCGATCTCGGCGCGGCGTCTGGTCAGGGCGGCGTTCACCTCGCTGCGCAGCGTATCGTCGCCACGGCGCACTCCCATCGAGATGTCGAAGATCATCGGCAGTTGCGGGCCGTCCACGCGCGGCGAAACCGGCGTGATCCGCAGCGCCACCTTCTGCCTGGATGCAAAGTAGCCGGCCAACGGCCCCCAGACGACGGCCATATCGATGTCGCCATTCGCGACCGCCTCAATGATGCGCGCTGGCGGGTTCGGCGCCGAATAGTCCCCATAGACGGGGAAACCGATGAGATGGCCGACGATGCCACGACGGCCAAGCGCCTGGACGGGGGGCGAGTTGGCGCCATCGTCGCCGATCAGCTGGACGCCGATGTGCAGATCGCGCAGGCGAGGATCGTTGAAGGACGTGATTTCCGGCGCATCCTTGCGTGTCACGAACACATAGGAAGACCGGTAGTAGGGCGCGGTGGTGCGCAGCATCTCAAGATTGGCGGGCGCGCCGGGCACCAGATCGCATAGCCCGGCCTTCAGCGTGTTGCGGACGAAGCCACGGCGCTGTGCCCACCATGTGTAGGAAACAGTCGCGCCAAGCTCCGTCGCGACGAGTTCGGCGATCTTGTTTTCAAAGCCCTGCCTGGCGGCATTGGAGAACGGCATGTTGTTGGGATCAGCGCAGATCCTCAATTCGCGCGCATCGGCAACGGCGGCGACGAGCGAGAGCGCCAGTGCGCCGACCGCGGCGCCAACCCGCCGGGAAGATTTTCTCCGTGCGCGCGCAACTCGGCCGGTCGTCTCAAGGGAGCCGGAACACATACAGTGTACCTCCCGGCGTGGTTACATCCTTCAGATCCTTCATGACGTTGACAAAGCCGAGCGCGGCGGTGGCGTCGCGCGGATCGAGATCGCCGGATACGATCGCGCCGGCCCAGCCGCCGACACCCGAAAGGATCGCAACATATTGGTGCCCGTCCGGGCCGCGATAGGTGATCGGCTGGCC
This sequence comes from Mesorhizobium sp. M0854, assembly GCF_040319815.1. Lineage (NCBI taxonomy): Bacteria > Pseudomonadati > Pseudomonadota > Alphaproteobacteria > Hyphomicrobiales > Phyllobacteriaceae > Mesorhizobium > Mesorhizobium sp. M0854. Next base: position 182,703 of record NZ_JAMYOL010000006.1, on the reverse strand, counting down.
GATGATGCCGGACGACGTTTTGAACTGCCACAGCAGTTCGCCGGTCCTGGCGCTGACCGCCTTGAACCAGCCTTCCATGGTGCCATAGAACACGACGTTGCCGGCGGTGGCGACGGCGCCGCTCCACACCGGAAAGTTCTCCTTCAGGCTCCACGCCGGCTTGGCGGCGGCGACATCCCAGGCGGTGAAAGCACCGCGATTGCCGCCCGGCCCGGGGATCATGCGCACGTTCATGCCGACGTAGGGCGTGCCGGCGATGTAATTCACCTCGACGCCCTCTTCGTCCATGCAGAGATTGTTGTGCGGGATGTAGAGCAGACCGGTCTTGGGCGAGAATGCCGAAGGCTGCCAGTCCTTGAGGCCCGATGCGGTCGGACAGATGTCGCGGATGACCTTGCCGGTGCCGGTCTTCTTGTCCGGATTTACAATCAGCCGGCCGGTCTTGAGGTCGACGCCCGTGCTGGAATTGACGGGCCCGAAGGGGACTGCCGAGAGGACCTCGCCTGTGGTGCGATCCAACAGATAGACGTAGCCGTTGCGTTCCGGTCGGACCAGCACCTTGCGGGGCTTGCCCTGCCAGGTCATGTCGAGCAGCACCTGCTCGTTGATGCCGTCGTAATCGTGCAAATCGTGCGGGGTCCACTGATAGAACCATTTGGCTGCGCCGGTGTCGGGATCGCGGGCAAAGATGCCGGCGGTCCATTTGTTGTCGCCGGGCCGCAGATCCGGATTCCAGGGACCGGGATTTCCGGTGCCATGGAAGATCAGGTTTAGGTCCGGGTCATAGGAGATCCAGCCCCACACATTGCCGCCGCCGATCTTCCAGGCGTCGGGCGGCCACGACGTCACGCCGAGATCCTTGCCCTTGTCCATGTCGTAATGCGGCTTGAAATCGGGGCCGATCAGCACCTCGGCGTCCGGGCCGGTATTGTAGGCCGTCCAGACGACGTGCCCGTCACCGGCGTCGAGCGCCTTGATCCAGCCGCGTACGCCCATTTCGCCGCCGGAATTGCCGACCAGTACCTTCCCCTTCACCACCAGCGGCGCCATGGTGATGGTCTCGCCGATATTGATGTTGCCGATATGAGTGTTCCAGACCGGTTTGCCGGTGGCCGCATCGACGGCGATCGTGTGGCCATCGAGCGTGTTGAAATAGATGTGCCCTTCGAAGAAGGCTGCACCGCGGTTGACCACGTCGCAACAGGCAACGCCCTGCGCCGCAGGCTCGGGATTGGGCTCGAACTTCCACTTCATTGGCGCGCCGGGCTTGGTAAGGTCAAGCGCGTAGAGGATGTTGGGAAACGGTGTCACGATGTACATCGTGTTGCCGACCACCAGGGGCGCAGCCTCCTGACCCTTGTTGACGCCGATCGAGAAGGTGAAGGCCACTTGCAGGTTTTTGACGTTGGCTTCGGTGATCTCCGCAAGTTCGCTGTAACGGGTCGAGGCGTAGTTCTTTGCCGGCATCGCCCATTGGCCGTCGTCGGGCGGAGCAGCTGCGGCAGGCGGATTTATCGCAAAGCTTGACGTTGACTGAGCAACCGCCGCGGTAGTCAGCGCGAAGCCTGCCAGCAGCGTCCATCCCAGCATCGCAGCCAATGGCCTCTTTCCCCTTTTGCCAGGCACCCTATTTTTCGCCGCCACCAGTCGCGCTTGCCTCATTGGCGCAGAGCTCCATTAGCTGCAGCTGCGCCGTGTTTGTTGAACACTCTCCAACGCGTGAGCGGCGCAGAAGTGCCAGATGCAACGAAATAAATGTCGGATTCGGTTGGCCAAAGTCGGCGGCCGGGCGCTCGGCACAGCCGATCCGAATGTTAGCACTCAAGTCGGAAGTAAATCTATTCCCGGTGGTCCGGCTCGGCTGGAACGGAGCGGCACCTATCGCAGTTGTGTCGAATGCAGTCGGCAGTCGAGCAACTGGCTCAATCGGTGAAAGAGCGACGAGCTATCTTGTTCGTTGGAGCCGGGGTGTCGATGAGCGTCGGCTTGCCGTCCTGGCAAAAGCTCATCGAACACATGCAAAAAGAGCTCGGTCTGGACGAGGATACGATCGGTGCGCCGGAGGCCAGCTATCAGGCGCTTGCCGAATACTACCGGCTGAAGCAGGGGAGCCTCGGCCCTTTGCGCAGCTGGATGGATCGCGAATGGAGCGTATCGCGGGAAGAAGTGCAGCGGTCGGCAATCCACAAGCTGATCGTATCGCTCGATTTTCCGATCATCTACACCACCAATTATGATCGCAACCTCGAGGTTGCCTTCGAGATCCATGGCCGGCCCTTTGTAAAAGTGGCCAATGCAAAGGACTTGCCCAAAACAACAGGCGAGGTCACCCAGATCATCAAATTCCACGGCGATTTCGACGACGACAAGTCGCTGGTCCTGGCGGAAACCGACTATTTCGACCGGCTTTCGTTCGATTCGCCGCTCGACGTGAAGTTTCGCGCTGACGCGCTCGGGCGCACCATCCTGTTCATCGGCTACAGCATGTCCGATATGAACATCCGTCTGCTGTTGCACAGGCTTTGGCAGACCTGGCGGCGGTCGGGCTACGAGAAGAGCCGTCCGAAATCCTTCATCTTCATGTCGCAGCCGAGCATCGTCCAGGAGGCTGTTCTCGGCCGCTGGGGCATCGATATGCTGACCGAAGAGGCCGACGATCCTGAGGACGCGCTGCTCGCGTTCCTGAACGAACTCAAGGATAGGGTGGGCCGGCCCGACGGCGCCTGAAAAGCCTGCGCAGCGACGAAGCAGTGGGGAACCGGTTGGCCCAATGTGAGTTGGGGAGGCTAAGTCTCACGGGATCAAGCCTGTATGAGCGGGGGCAAACACAAGCGCAGAGTGCATGCCAAAGAGGGCCTGTCGGCCGAGCAGGCCTATGAGGTCATTTTCTTTGCCCGCAGGTGCGGCCTGACCAGGGACGAGGCGCTCAAGATGATGCGAGATGCCGGTCGGTTGAAGGACGGCGCGAAGGCCTCCTACGAAACCGGGGCGAAGTAGCGGCATGGATCCTGCCTCGTGGGCGGCCTTTCTCGGGACGGTCATTCTGATGCAGATGCCGCCGGGGCCTGACAGTCTGCTGGTGATGGCGCGTGGCATCGGGCAGGGCCGTGACGTTGCCCTGTTCACCGTCCTGGGAATGACCATCGGCGCCGGCATGGTCCAGTTGCCACTCCTTGCCCTCGGCATATCGTCGCTGCTCCAGGCATCGCCCCTTGCCTTTGCCATGCTTCGATGGATGGGCGCAGCCTATCTCGTTTGGCTTGGATCGCGTCTGGTGCTGCTGCCGTCGGCCGGCGTCGCCGTCGAGGAGCCCCGCAGTGTCGGGCCGCTTGTGGCCGCACGCGAAGGAATGATCGCCAATCTGATAAATCCCTGGCCGATAACCTTCATGGTGGCATTCCTTCCACAGTTCGTCGATCCCGCGCGCGGATCGGTCACACTGCAATTGCTGCTGCTCGGTGGCACCCAGAAAATGACCGGTGTGCTGGTGCTGGGCACATATGCACTCGCATCCGGCACGCTCGGGACCTGGGTCATGAAACGCCCGAAGGTAAGGCTCTGGCAGCAGCGCGTGGCAGGCTGCTTCGTCGTCTGTCTCGGTATCCGCATGGCAATCGGTGGCGCGCACCGCTGAGGATCAAGCGATGCACCGGCCACCGCCGATGGAACATCCGCCGACAATTTTCGTTGACATGCTCCACAAGGCGAGAGGTCGAACATGTCGAAGTTCCAAGCCGCTACCCCGGAGCGTTTGCAGCAGCTCAGGCTTGAGGCGACGGCGCATTTTGCGCCACTCATACTGCGCGAGGCGCTGGTACGTCTCTGCCGGGCCTGCGGAAACGATAATCTCGACCGGTTCGAGAAGACGATGGTCGACCAAATCGAGGCATCGCGTGACGAAAAAGCCGATTTTGATGCGATGAAGGAATTTGCCATCGAACAGCTCTACGGCTGGATTCGAGAGGTCAAGTCTTCACCGGACATGAAGCAGCCGCTGGAGAACGTAGATACCAGAAGGACCCCCGGCCGGTCTGAAGAGCCGCAAACGCTGGAAGACCAGTTGCAGGCGGGTCTGGAGGATTCTTTCCCGGCAAGCGACCCACCGGCTGTTGTGTCCACCGCGATTCCCGGCGGATCGAAGAAGCTGGTCGGAACCGACGAGGTCCTCAGGCAGCAGCGCGAGAAAAAGGCCGAGAACGCCAATCATTCGCGATAAACCAAGCTTTGGACGGAACTGCCGGGAAGCAGCGTGCACCCGCTGTCCGACATGAAGGCTGTCAGGCCACGCGCGTCATGCGGCTCGCCTTCGGCAAGAATGTTCGCCTCCCAAGCGGCGTCGACAAATGCTTGCCGCGCTTTGGCGGCCGTAATTTCACCGGTCCGGGCGCGATTCAATACATCAGCGGCCGCCTGCGCCAGCGGAGCATTGCGCGCCGGCCATTTCTCGCTTTTCAGGCAATGTACTGCTTCGAAAACGGAACTGACCAATCGCGATCGCCCAGGCTTGCCGAAATAGATGCAAACAGGGGTATCGAACTCTGTTCTCAGCACCGTATTCCTCCCGGTTCAACCAAGGTGGTCGCTTCAAGCAAGCTGGGCGTCTTCAGGGTCTACACGGCCGTCCGATGGGCGTTTCAGCCAAGCGTCGTGGGCCTTCGCAGCTGTTGTGGGGCGTGCTGGTGTTTCGGCTGCGATATCGTAGGCCAGAATGCCCGCCTTGCGGGCGAATGTATCGAACGCCGCGCGCACCGCCTCGACGTCGACCTCGTCAGCCAGCCCGGCGCGACAGGCGTCGAACGCCGCCTTGTGCGCCGGACCGCGGCTCGGCCATTCGTTTAAGACGTCATAGGCCTGCCAGATATTCTCGACATGGCGAGGGAAACCAAGGCCGACGAGAATTGGAACGGGGCGGCCAAACGATTTTTTTGTCATCTGTGTCTCCGCGAAAGAGCCTGTCGCATCAACGTCCGGGGCGGACACGAGGCTCATGCTCTTTAACGCGGGATTGCTGCACGGGTTGCAGCAGGTTTGTTCGATCGTGCGCAGCCGGTCACTTGTTGGTCCGCATCTTTTGCCGGGGATTGATACCGCCTTGCGGCGTGGTGTCGTTCTCGACATCGCCTTCGAACGTATTGTTGCCCTGATCGAGCCGGTCGCCCTCCTTGATCGTGCCCCTGGAACTGCCGATGCCGGGATCGTTGGCAAGATCGCTATCGGCCGGCGTTTTGCCTTTGGCGTGCTTGTTTCCTGTCATGGACTCCTCCTGTTTCTTGAGGTGGCGGGCCGCCCTTGAGGTCGCAGCCAAGGCTCGCTGCGAGATCGCATTTCGACGCGCCAAATGTCGGCGCGCGAATTTGTCGGACGACCTTGATTTTGAACTCCGCGATCCCGATGGTTGTTCCGTCAAAAATATCGCCGTCGCCGGGATTGCTCAGCCAAGTCCTCTCCGGTGTCTGGAGCCGGGTGCTTTCGCCAACCGGAACGATCTTTCGCCCAATGCATTTAACTGGTCTGCGCTCACGAACTCATTCTGGACGGGAGCTGGACCATTGCCACCTACAGCCTACGCCTTGGCGACTCGCGAAACCGAAGAAGTTTCCATCGTCGACCTCATACCCGCTTTGAGGGCTTTCGCCCGCACCTTCTGCCGCACCCCCGATGATGCCGACGACCTGGTCCAGGAGACGCTGACCAAGGGCTTGGCTAACATTGACAAGTTCGAAGCTGGAACGCGCATGAAGTCATGGCTCTTCACGATCATGCGCAACACCTACTACACGCGTGTCAGGGCCGCGGTGAGGGAAGCGCCCGGCCTGCTCGACTGCGCTTCGCTGCGGCCGATCTCGGAAGCGACGCAGGAATGGTCCGTGCAGGGCAAGGAGGTCCACCAGGCCATCCAGAGCCTTCCTGAGCACCAGCGCGAGGTTCTGATGTTGATAGGCGTTCTGGGCGTCAGCTATGAGGAAACGGCCGAAATATGCGGTTGCGCGGTGGGAACCGTGAAGAGCCGGCTCAACAGGGCACGCGCCGGCGTGCTGGAATACCTTGGCGAAAGTTCCTCGCAAACCCTGATGGAAAGGCGCAGCTATCTGTCCGAAGGACAACTGGACTTCGAAGCCGAGAGGCGCCGCTAATACACGTCACGTTAGTTGCTGGTCTCGCGCAAGCGCCTTTCGACAAGCGCATGCTGCAACTCGATCGCAAGTTTGGTCAGCCGGTCAGGAACCCTTTCCTGCTCGATGGCCGCAAGCAAGGAAGCGATTTCCCGGTCTATCGTCAGATCGGCACGCGTGCTGACGGAATCTTCCCTTGAGCGAGACATCGCGTTCTCTTGGCAAATGTTGGTCCCTTCACCTCACTCTGGTGGCAACAGTGCGAGTTTGCAAGAATTTGCAGGGCGTCCATGCGACCGGCTTCGGTCCTTGCACAGCTTCGTCAGCGGTTGGGTTCTCGCGGTGTTTCAATTGCTCGCCGGCCGCAAGCCACATGCTGCCGCAACGATCAGTCTTCAGGCCGCCGATCCGCTGAATGATCCTGGTACTGCTCGGACTTGACCCGATTGCCGTCGAGCCCACGCTCCTTGGTGTGCTGCTTCTTGTCTCTGTTGGACAGAACGGCGTTCTCTCCGATCTTGTCCTTGGGAAGATCGGTCATCGCGCCAGCGCCAGCGCCTTTGCCGTGACTGCCGCGACCGATGTGCTTCTTGCTGCCGGACGCCATCTTGTTCTCCTTCATACTGTCGAATAGCGGCTTTTCCCGTTCGGCATCCGAACCATCGTTGGGCCGCAATGTTCCGCCGGAAATCGTAAGCAGGAAGGCATCGCCGTCCCAGTGCCGGAACGGCTTTTCGCCGTCGACGAGGACTTGCATGCCATTGGCATTGGCGAAGTTATGGACATCGGCGCGATCCAGCGCCGGCGATCCGCGATATGAATAATTCAAAAGCGCGGCCATGCCCGGCCTCTTCAGCACGCGCGCGATTTCCACGAAATGTCGCTCCGCAAGGCCGGCCAGCACCAGATAGGGAAAGCTGTCGACGGCCAGCACGCGGTCGAAGCTGGCATCGCAAAAATCGGCAAGATCGAAACCGCGCGTAGGGCGGAATTCTACGTTGCCGAGCCCGGCGCATCGCCGGCGGGCGATCGAGATCATCGCTGGGGATATATCGCTGCCGACGAGCCGGTGCGATAGAGCGGAGAGCGCGCTTTCGAAGCGACCGATACCACAGCCGATATCCAGTATGTCGTAGTCGGTACCGGTAAAGCCTCGCCTCTCCAGCCATGCAACGATCTCAGCCGTAGCGGCAGAGAGCTTTTCCTCATTGCCCAGCGATGACAGCTGGACGCTCGCCGCCGGGGAGATCGCCGCCGCCGCGTCAAACCCGGCCGCCAGCCGCTTGACGACCGCATCGTCGGTCTCGTCCTCGCCACGCTCGTGCCGAACGGCACCACCTGTTTTGCGCAGCGTGGCGAAGATCTCGGGCCTGCGCCGAAGCAGGTCGGCAATCCGTTGCAGTTTTGCCGTGTTTCGCGGGTCAGCCGAGTGCGTGTTTTGCGCAATCTTCGCCAATTCTGCAGCATCGATTCCTGTCTCGAAACGGAGAGCCAGCCTGGCGATGACGGCTTCGACGCCGGCACCGTCTGCCATGCAATCCTCCAGCACCCGCCTTGCTGATATCGACCGCCGAGATCCTGGCTGCGTCGCGCTCATCGCCCTTTGCTCCGCGTCCAGATCTTGCGCATCGTCCACCGGTCGACGGCGCCCCAGCTGTACTTGTAGGCCTCTTGTCCGCGCAGAAAATCGAACTCTTCCGCGCCTTCGCAGATCGCCTGCCTTATCGCCTGGCCGATGAGCAGCGCGCCAGGACTTTCCTCGGCATAGGCCGGATCGAAGCCACCGAGGTAAGCGCAAGCGCGGCCACGATGATGGAACCCGTAATAGGCGCCCACGATCGCGTTACCGATCGTGATGAGCCAGCATCGGGCAAGCACCTGTGCGACCAGCTGCGGCAGCGCCTGACGGTGGAATGCTTCAACGCGGGAATCGGACAGAACGCCGTCGCCGTGTCCGGCCCAGCGCGCGCGGTGAAGGCGGATCAGGTGGTCGATGAATGTCTGCGGATCGGACAAAGCGGGTTCGATGGAGACACTGCCGCGTCTCGACGCGGCCCTGTGGGCGCGCCGCAATTGGCGCCTCCGCCGTGCCGGAACGCAGCCTTGAAGCGTCTGGTCGCCGGCGAGGGCGAGCACCGGGCAAGCGGCGTGACCGACGGGTTGGCACGATTCGAGCGCGGCATGCCTGATGGCAAGGCCGGCGCCGCCGGGAGGCAGATCCTGCAAGATCCACTGTGACCAGCCGACGGAAAGAACGGCGCCACCGATGACTGCGCCGACCGGTTCGGCCATCTCGGGAAGACAAAGGACATCCAGATAGTCGCTCAACGAAATGCCGAGCGGAAGCAATCGCGCGCCGGCGTCGTGGCGTTCCAGATAGAGTGGCGCCAGGCCGACCAGATCGTCGCCACGCCAGACGGCGACCGTCGCCAGCTCGCCGGGAGCAAATGTCCGCCACCATGGCAGCAACCATGCGGGAGACTGGAACGGCGTCGCCGAGGGACTGCGCGACCAGAGTTCCCACCAGTGCGGCTCGAGGGCTTCGAGGTCCGCCGGATCGTCGATGATCTGACTGCGGAGCATGTCCTGCTCACCTCGCCGTCGCGAGCTGCCCGCTGTCTGTGCCGAGCCGTGCCAGCGCCCGATAGGCGTCCATGTAGGAGGAAACCATGCGGTCGAGTGAAAAGCGCCGCCGCGCCTCGGCTCGGCAGGTCTCGGGGTCCAGGCTGGGTGCGGCAGCGATGGCTTCGGCCATCTCGTCGACATCCCCGACCAGATACCCGGTCTTGCCGTGCTCGACCACATCCGGCAGTGCGCCATTCGGGAAGGCCACCACGGGGGTGCCGCAGGCGAGCGCCTCCATTGCGACGAGCGAACTGGTCTCCGCGGCAAGGCTCGGGATGACTAGGCAGCGGGCTGTATTCAGCAGGCGCCGCTTGGCGACAAAGCCGAGCGGACCAAGGAAGCGGCGCCGGTCGTCCAGCCGGGGTTCGACCTCGTCGCGAAAATACGCTGTGTGAGTTTCATAGGGGTAGACCTTGCCACCGATGACCAGCGGCACGCTGGCCTTCTTGGCTGCGTCGAGCGCCAGATGGATGCCCTTTTCCGGGCAGACGCGGCTGAGCACGAGCGCAAAGTCGTGTTTGGCCTGCGGCTCGCTCAGCGCGTCGACGTCCACTCCGTTGGGAATCGGCCCAATCAGCCTGGCTCCCGGCGGCGCGGTTCTTTGCTGAGCCGCCGATACCGCATGCAGCCACAGATCCTCCCGCGCCGGATTGAGAGCGTCGGCCGGATACCAGTCGAGCGGCAAATGCAGGGTCACCAATGTCGGCCCGTCGCCCGGCAGATAGGCATCGAAATCGATACCGTGCAAATGGACCACGTCGATTGGCCAGCGAGCGCGTGCGGTAGCAATTGCGGCGCAATGAGCACGCTGCGCCCGGCGCTTCGCCGCTTCATCGAGCACGCCCGGTTCGGCCGGCGTCTCGATGAGGACACCCGCAGCGGTCGAGCCCTGGCAGCCGATCACGATCGAGCGGTGTCCGGCCTGTACGAGCGCCTGGTCGAGCATCGACAGCACCTGCTCGGCACCACCGACCGCATCCGGCCCGACCGGGGCGAGGGGATAGGCGACGTTGAGGATGGTGAGCGTCATGGCTGGAGAGCCGAAGCTCCTCACGCTGCGGAGGCGCGCAGCCTGCCGACCGAAGGGGCAGCGATGCTGCCGGCATATCGGCGCGTCATTGCCGCGCAGAAGTCGGCGAATTCCTCCGGCACCAGCGGCGGACTGCTGTGGTGCGGCATCATTCCGCGGTGTTCCGGCGTGAAGCAGAAAGTAACCGTCACGTCGAAGTCGGCCAAAGCTTCCATCTGCCGGTCGAACCAGTCAAGTGCGTTCGGCCTGAAGCTGTCGGCCCAGGAAAGCCCGGTGCGCAGATTGGTGACGCCGAGGCGTTTCATCCAGGCAACGGCATCGTCCAGCCGGTGATCTTCGAAATGGAACCACTGCACCAGTCCCATTGCCGGCGTGTGGTGCAGGAACTCCTCGAGCGCGGGCTTTGGCGTGCCGTCCTGGCGGAGCAGGCCCATGTAGAAATGGCGGTAGTAAGACGAGCCTTCCGCCTCGCGATGGCGCGTCGTCGCTTCCCACTCGCGCGGCAGGTCGTAGAGGCTGTACCATTGGATGCGCGGTGCGTTGCCGATCAGCAATTCCGCGGTCCGGCGCAGGCCCCAGACCTGTACCTCCTCGGCGCCGAAGGTCGACACGCCGACCTCGCTGACCCATACCGGAAGATCGGTGACAGCCGAAATCTCGCCGATCTTCTGCGGCCATTCGTGGATCTGCCAGAGGTTCCAGTCGAGCGGAAAGCCGTGCACGGCGACTGCGTCGACATGATCGAGCACGCCGAATTCCTTCATCCGTGTCATGAAGCCGGCATCGATCGGCGAGATGCCGCCAAGGACCTTGGTCAAGGCCGGATTCTCCAACGCGATCGCGTCGGCGGCCAGGATTGCCGTAGCGGCGAAGCGACTCCAGTCGGGGTCGAGCTCGGGATCCCAGTGGGATTTGTTGTTGGGCTCGTTCCAGATCATGGCGGCTTCAATCATTTATCTGTCCTTTCGACGGGTAGACGGCGGCGCCGCCGGCAGGCACGTCGCCGGTGCGGCAGAAATAGACCTCCTGCTCCGGTTGCAGCACGATCTCGAAGCCGGCGCTGCGCAGCATGGCTTCGGTGCAGGCGCGATTGGGAATCCACCAGTTGGTCGGGTCGTCGGCATAGCGATGCTCGATGAAATGCAGCTTTGGGAACTCCGGCCGGTCGAACAGGTCGTGGGTCCAGAAATGATAATTCTGCTCGAGCGCCGGCACGTTGGTGCTGCCGCGCTGCATCGACTGGAAGATCATCAGGTCCCGGGCGACGTGCTCCCGGATCAGATCGAGTGCGAGCAAGGGATGGCGCAAATGGTAGAGCACGCCCATGAACAGCACGATGTCGAACCGCTCATGCAGGGCGCCAACGTCGTAGACCGAGAGCTGCCGGAATTCGATGTCGCAGTCTGCTACCTCGGCGGCAAAGCGCGCCTGCGCCAGGTAAGCCTCATCGAAATCGATGCCAAGCACGCGGCCGGCGCCGCGGCGTTTCATCTCGATCGAATAGAAACCCGCATTGCAGCCTATGTCGAGCACCGCCTTGCCGGAAAGATCGGCGGGAATGGCGTCGGCGAATTTGCGCCATTTGATCAGCGGATAGTTGCCAAGGAAATGGTCGGGAGCGGTTTCGATGCCGGCCAGTTCCATATTGTGGAACCATGGGCCGAGCGCATCGATACGGCGGCGGATTTCGGCATCGGAATGCAGCATGGCTAGCCTCTTTCGCCTGCGAGGACAGGGACGTGCTGGTGGCTGGCCAGCGTAATGTCGACTTGATCGTCCCTGGTACCGGCGGCGCTTTCAAGCAGGCGAAGTGCGGTGCGGTAGCCGTTGAAGGTGCCGACGTCGACATAGGCGGTGCCAGCCTTGATGCCACAGGCATCACCTCCGGCGGCGAGATAGGCATTGACCAGCGTGCCGATATATTCGTCGCACCGGTCCCGTTCCCGCCACAGCGCGGCGAGCTGGTGAAGGGTGCGGCCGGGCATCTTGAACGCACCCCAGATCCAGTTCGATTGGGCATTCTGCTGCTTGACCTGGATTTGCTTCACCCGGCCGTCCTGGTCGACAACGACGGCATCGAAGAACTCCGGCTGGTCCACCGGAAACAGCAGGAAGGACAGGCCGTCGTCCGGGAGGGCCAGGAAGCCGTCTTCGGGAAACCAGATCGTATCGGGCAACCCGACCAGAACGGTCTCATCGGCTGTGACGAGCGGTGCGGCACGGAAGATGGCGTCGCAAAGGCCGACCGGAGAGGGCTGCACCACAAACAGCGCAGTCGCGTCGGCATAGCCGGCAGAATAATATTCGAGGATATCCGACTTACCCGAGCCGATGACGAAGCAGATCTTGTCGGCCCCCGCGCGCACCATGCGGCGCACCAGGTATTCGCTGACCGCGCAAGGCCGCTCGGTGTTGCCGTCGATGCGGCTGCCGACCGGCAGAAGCTCCTTCGAAAAGCCGAGCGGCTGGATGCGGCTTCCCCGTCCGGCTGCGGGCACGATGCCCAACATCAAACTGCCTCCTTCAACGGCTCGCCATGCGTGGAGCCGTGCAGTGCATCGGACAGGATGCGGTCGAATTCCTTCGCGCGCCGTGCCGAGGTGTGTTCCTCCAGCACCCGCTCGCGCGCTCGACGGCGGATGGCGTCAAGCTCGGCGTCGGACAGGTCGAGCGCGGCGACCACGTCGTCGGTGCTGTTCGCCACGACGATCTCTTCGCCGGGCCGGAAAAAGGCCTCCAGTCCCGGCCATGTGTCGCTCACCATCGCGGCACCGCAAGCGGCGGCTTCGAACAGCCGGCCGGATGGGCACCAGCCCCTTTCTGCCATCGCCTCGCGGGTCACATTCAGAGTCAGCCGTGATGATGAAAAGAAGGCGGGGTGGTCGGCGGGCGGCAGGTGACGGACGAAGAAAATATTGTCGCTCCACGGGAATTCCTGCGGATATTGTGCGCCGCCAATGATGAAGCGGCGCTCCGGCAGGCGCGCAGCCGGACTGACCAGCAGCCTCTCGACCCCGGCCTGGCGGTCTGCCGCATAGGTCCCGAGATAGGAAAGGTCGCCGGCAAACTCCGGCCTGGGCGGAGCCGGCCGGTGTCGCTCTGGATCGACATGGCCGTAGAGCGGCATGACGTGGCGCGCACCCAGCATCGACCTCAATGCGTCGATCGCGGTTCCTCCCGTGTAGCTCAGCACGAGATCGAAATCGCGAAGCCCTTCCGGCCCGAAATAGGCCGGAGGCTCACCTTGTTCGATCCGCGCCAGCGTCACCGGCGTGTCCAGATCGTAGAACACCTTCAGTCCGCGGCAGGCCTGGTGGGCAAGGCGCGACGCGCTCACGGCATCGGGGCAATAGGAGGTGACGATGACGACATCGGCCTCACTCATCGCCTGCTCGGCAACGCTCTGGATGTCCTGCCAGTCCGGATAAAGGACAATGCTGCCGCCATCCAACTGATCGAGGTCGCGCGTCCCGGCATAATAGGGAGTGTTGCGTTCGAAGAAGGTGATGGACCAGCCCAGCCCGGCCATCGCCCGGATCAATCCGCGCCACAGTGTGGCGTGCCCATTGCCCCACGACGATGTCACGGTAAGACCGAAAATAGCCATGCGCATCCGGCAATTCCTCGTCAGGCAGCTTCGTTGAGTCTGATCAGCTTCGACCCCCAGTCCCCCCAAACAACCGTGGTGATCGAGGCTGGGTCGATATCGAAGCGAAAGCAGTTCCCCAGCGACAGGCCGAGCACCTTGCACACGGCGGCCTTGATGACGTCGGCATGGCTGACCAGTGCGACGCCCTGGTTCTGGTAGGTGCCGCGGACCTGCTCGATCAATGAGACGACGCGTTGCTGCACGTCCAGCATGGTCTCGCCGCTCGGTGTTCTCGCCTGCTGACGCTGGTCGTTCCACACCCGCCAGTCGGCATCCTGGTTCAGCTCCTCGAAGGTCTTCCCCGACCAGGTGCCGAAGTCGATCTCATCGATCTCCTCGCGGATCGCGATTTCACCGGCATTGCAGGCGAGCGCGATCGGATTGGCAGTCTCCTGCGTGCGTTCGCGCGGGCTGCAGAAGATTGCCGCTATCGCCTCACGTGCCATGCGGTCTGCCAGATGCGAGGCCTGTGCCTTGCCGGCTTCGCCGAGGCAAACGCCGGCCATCCTTCCGGCAAGATAACAGCCGACATTGTCGTGCGCGGCGTGGCGCACCAGAAAGAACGTCGTCGTCATTCCGCGGCATCGAGCATCGGCTCGTCCTTGCCGGCGATAAAAGAGAGCGTGCGCTGGCGCGCTTCCGCGTCGGTGAACTGCTCGGGCGGCGATTTCATGAAATAGCTGCAGGGACCGGTCAGCGCGCCCGCGATACCGCGGTCGAGCGCCAGCTTGGCGCAACGCACCGCATCGATGACGACGCCGGCCGAATTGGGCGAATCCCACACTTCCAGCTTGAGCTCGGCATTGAGCGGTACGCCGCCAAAGGTCGTGCCTTCGACCCGGATATAGGCCCACTTGCGATCGGTCAGCCACGGGACATGGTCGCTCGGCCCGACGTGAATGTTGCCGGGCTCCAGGGGAACGTCGATCTGGCTGGTGACGGATTGCGTCTTTGAGATCTTCTTCGATTCCAGCCGCTCGCGCTCCAGCATGTTGAGGAAGTCGGTGTTGCCGCCGAAATTGAGCTGGTAGGTGCGATCGATGCGCACGCCGCGCTCGCGGAACAGGTTGGCGAGCAGCCGGTGGACGATCGTCGCACCGACCTGGCTCTTGATGTCGTCGCCGATCAGCGGCAGGCCGTGCTGCTCGAAGCGCCGGCGCCACTCCGGCCGCGAGGCGATGAAGACGGGTATGCAGTTGACGAAGGCACAGCCCGCCTCGAGCGCGCACTCGGCATAAAAGCGCGTTGCCTCCTCCGAACCGACAGGCAGATATGACACCAGGATTTCGGCGCCGCTTTCGGCGAGGATCTTGCTGATGTTGGCGACGGGTTCGTCGGCCTCCACGATCTCGTCACGCAGATATTTGCCGATGCCATCCAGCGTCGGTCCGCGTTCGACGCGGGCGCCGGTAGGCGCTACATTGGCAAAGCGGAAAGTATTGTTCGGCGCGCTGTAGATCGCGTCGGCCACATCGCGTCCGACCTTGCCCTTGGCGACGTCGAAAGCGCAGACCACCTCGATGTCCTTGACATGGTAGCCGCCAAGATCGGCATGCATCAGCCCGGGTATGGGCTCATTGCTTCTTGCGTCGCGGTAATAGGTGATGCCCTGAACAAGGGAGGAGGCGCAGTTGCCGACGCCGACTATTCCGATCCGAACTTTCTTCGATCCCACGAAACCGCTGCCTATGCTGTTGAAGGTAAGTTCTTCGTGCCAAACCGCCTGCCTCGCTGATTGTTCCTTGCCGGCTGCAAAAATCGTGCAACCGATGGTGGATCAAAGTAGCGCTCGCCGAGTTGTGCAGTGAGGCCAACCGGGACGGGACAATGATCGTCTATGGCGACCACAAGCGAATTGAGAGCGCGCGACATGTTCGCAGCTCGGCCTGCGAAGCGGCCGGGCACATTGCGGACATGCCCAGCGGGATCGAACGCCACGCAGCCCTGGTCGGCCTGTTCATCAAGACCTCGGAATTGGTCCAGGGCCTTGCCGATGCTGAATTCGAGGCCAACGGCATCGACAGGTATTCTCGACAGCGGATCGCGGGCGCAAATCTCCTGGTCGGCTTGGCCCGGGACGTGGGCAGATCGTGGAGGGCCGGATTCGCCGTCGACGGCCCGATCGATGCCGACGTGCCGCGAATGCTGGCCGAACTCGATTGCGACGGCGAAATCCTCATCGGCACGGCCGAGGGCTACGCGCATTACGCGCTCTATCCGGAAAGCTATTTGGTCGCCGCGCGGCAGTCGGGTCTCGATGCGAACACATGCGTAATCGGCATCCGCAGCATCGGCCTGGGGCTTGCAGCGATGGTGGCTGCAGCCATCGGCGCACCGGCACCCGTCAGCGTCCGTCCGACCGGTCATCCGTTTCGCAGGCGGCTTGCCGCCGATCCGGAGTTGATCGGTAGCTGGATGGCGAAGCCGTCGGCCCGCTTTGCCATCGTCGATGAGGGCCCGGGCCTGTCCGGCAGCTCGTTTCACGCCGTCGTCGCATGGCTGCAAGCGCTGGATATCGATGCCGGGCGCATCCATCTGTTCCCCAGCCATTCGGGTGGGCCGGGGGCCGAGGCATCGGCGGACATCCGTGAGGCATGGACGGTTTGCCAACAACACACAGCGGATTTCGAACGGACTTTCCCCGCGGGATCCGCTCTGCCGGCGCTGCGGGATTGGGTGGCCAGGACGATCGGCCGCACAGCGGTCAGCCTGATGGAAATATCCGCCGGAGAGTGGCGTCGCTTGCATTATGGCTCGCAGGATCATTGGCCACCCGTCCACCGCCGCTTCGAGCGGCGAAAGTTTCTTGCTTCTGCGGGCCGGGAAAAATGGTCGGTCAAATTCGTCGGCCTCGGTGAAATCGGAATGCACAAGGCCGAGACTGCCAGGAGGCTGCATGACGCAGGCTTTGGCCCGGAAATTGCCGGGCTGTGCCATGGCTTTCTCGTCGAACGCTGGAGCGACGGTGCAACGCTGGAGCGGGCAAGGCATTCGAAACAAAAAATGGTCGCTCATCTCGCGCGCTATCTGTCCTGGCGCGCAGCCAATCTGCCCGCCTCCGAACCGGGCGCCTCGCTGAAGGCGCTTGCCGACATGGCCGTGCGGAATACAAGCGAGGCTTTGGGCGAAAGCCGCGCGGCGGAGCTGCGGAACTGGTTCTCGAAACAGGCTCCACCAAAGACCATGCCGCGGGTCGAAATCGACGGGCGGCTTCATCCGTGGGAGTTCATCCTTTCGCGCGGCGGAACGCTGATCAAGACGGACGCCCTCGACCATTGCCGATCGCACGATCTGATCGGCTGCCAGGACATCGCCTGGGACATTGCCGGCGCCCGTGTCGAGTACAGCCTCTCCGACGCGGCGACTGCGGCACTGTACAAAGCTGTCGAGGCGACTACGTCTCGTCCCGTCGATGCCAAACTGGTCCACTACTACGAGCCCTGCTATCTCGCCTTCCAGCTTGGCTTGTGGAGCATGGCTGAGCGATCGGGCGATGATCGGGAACAGATCCGGCTGGCGGCCGCGGCAAGACGTTACGCTGCCGCGCTGCTTCGTTTCCTGGAAAGCCAAGGCGACCTGCCGCCGCTCGAGCGGGATCAGTCCAGCCGGCGCAGCATATCCGCTTCCTTTTCGAGGATGGCGGCTACCTCCTCGCGCTGAAGATGCGTCATCATCAGGCTCACACAACATTCCAGATAGGTGATAGAGGCGCGCCGCAGGAAGGCAGCCGTCTCCTTTGCGGCCATTTGTTCGATGTCTTTGGCGGATCGCTTCGGATGCACAATCGTCTCCATGCCGGTACCTTGGCAGAACCAGAAGCTGGACGGGTTGTTCCCGCGACGAGAAAAAGTGACCAAATCCGAAACGACCGCGCGATCATACAGCGTCCAGACGCTCCTCGCCTCAGGCCGGCAGGTTTTGCAGCCGGCCTGATGCAGAACGCACGGTGGCGGCAATTCGACGTCTTCTGTCGATCATCTGCGCCGTCTCAAGCTCGGCAAAATAGCCGATCGTGTGCATCAAACCCTGCCTGAGCGGCACTTTTGGCGACCAGCCGAGAAGCTTTCTTGCGCGGGAAATGTCGGGTTGCCGACGACGAGGATCGTCTTGCGGCAGCGGCAGGAATTTCAGGCCCGATTTGGTTGCGGTCATGCCTCTCACCAGGCCCGCCAGTTGCAGGATGGTGAACTCCCCCGGATTGCCCAGATTAACCGGCTGGCGTGGATTGGGATCGACCTCCATCAACCGGATCAAGCCGTCGACCAGATCGGAAACGTAGCAGAACGACCTGGTCTGCAGCCCGTCGCCGAATATCGTCAGCGGCCGTCTCTCGAGTGCCTGCATGATCAGATTGGAAACGATCCGTCCGTCCGCAGGGTCCATCCTGGGACCATAGGTGTTGAAGATGCGCGCGACTCGGATATCAGCCTTTCCCATTCTCAAATAATCGAAGCATAAGGTTTCGGCGGTGCGCTTGCCTTCGTCATAGCAGGCGCGGGGCCCGATGCAGTTCACGTGGCCGACATAGTCTTCCTTCTGCGGATGCTGTTCGGGATCGCCGTAAATTTCGCTGGTGGACGCCTGCAGGAACCGGGCGCCATTGCGGGCGGCGAGCTCCAGCAGATTGAGCGTTCCGATGACGCAAGTCCGCGTCGTATGGACGGGGTCGGCCTGGTAACGCGGCGGCGAGGCCGCGCACGCCATGTTGAAGATGCGGTCAACCGGTTCGCCAAGCTCCAACGGTCGGCAAATGTCTTGCTTGATCAGCCGAAAATCCGGACGATCGGCGATCGATGCTATGTTCTCCATGCGGCCGGTAAGGAAATTGTCGACGCAGATCACGCGCCAGCCGGCCTGGAACATTGTCTCGCAAAGATGCGAACCGAGGAAACCTGCGCCGCCGGCGACAAGCACGGTCTTGGTCCGTTGCGCCTTTCTTGATAGCTGCATCTCTATCTTCTCCCGTCTGCGGGTCATGCTGCGCTCTCGACGTCCAGATCGAGAACAGAACGTGGCGATTTGGCCTGCGCCAGCAGCGAAACGAATTCGCGAGCTCTTGCGATGCTTGTGTGAGCTGCGAGGATGAGCACGCGCGCCTGCCTGGCCATGGCAAGCCGGGCGCCGTCGGATTCCCCGGACAGGATACCGACTACGTCCTCGGTCCTGCGCGCCGTGTGGATCGTCCGCTCTGGAAACAGGCTGTCCAGTCCGGCCCAGCTATCGCTGATGATCGCCGTACCGCAGGCGGCTGCCTCGAAGAGGCGCACGCTGGGCGACCATCCGGCCGCGATCATGGAACTGCGCGTGACGTTCAACGTGTAGCGTTGGCGGCTGTAAAAGGCGGCGTGATCTGCCGGCGGCAGGTGTTCGATGCGATCCACATTGTCCGGCCAGGCGATTTCGCGCGGATATTGCGAGCCTGCCACGACGAAGCGGCGCTCCGGCATGCGACGCGCCGGTTCGAACAGCAGCGCCTCCAGCGTCGCCTGGCGGTCGGGGCTGTAGGTGCCGAGATAGCCGAGATCCCAGCGGATTGGATCACCGGTTCCGTGATGCCGTTCAGGGTCGACGGAGCAGTAGAGCGGCTCGGCCCGCCTCGCGCCGAATTCCGCCGTCAGACGGGCAAGCGTCGGCCCGCCGGTGAAGGAGAAATAGACGTCGAAATACGGGACCTGCCGCCTGGCAATGTACTCGCAATCATCGGTCGAAAGCTTTGCCAGCGTGATCGGCGTGTCGATGTCGTAGAAGCAGAACTGACCCGTGCACAGCGATGCCACGACGTCGATGATTTCAGGGCCTTCGGGAACGAAGGAGCCGACGACCACGATATCGGCATCGCGCAGGCAGCGCGCAAAATTGCGGCGAAGATCATCGATCGTTTCATAGTAGCGCAAGGCGCAGAAATCGGGATCGCGCAGATCCCGGTGACTTGCGTACCACGGCACGTCGCGTTCGAGAAAAGTGACGCGGTGGCCGAGTTCGTGGAGACCTTTAAGCAGCCCCCGAAAGGTGGTGGCGTGGCCGTTTCCCCAGGATGAGGAGAGCGACAGGCCAAGAAAGACGATGTCGAGCGGCTTTGTCATTCGGCCGCCTCCACGGTCGGACGCTCGAAATGGCGCCTGAAGATGGCGTCGGCCAAAACGGCACGTGTCGTATAGGTATGGTCGCCAAGCACGCGCCGAAGCGCCGATGTCCCGATCGCCTTGGCCCGTCCGGCACTAAGGCTTTGCATGATCTCGGCGACGTCCTCGCCATCGCGCGCGACCAGGATTTCCTCTCCGGGTTTCAGGAACAGGTCGACGCCGAGCCAGGCGTCGGTGATGAGGCATGCGCCGGCGCCCGCCGCCTCGAAAACGCGCGTCGCAGGTGAAAAGCCATTAGCCGCCATGCTGTCGCGGCTGATGTTCAGCACCGCCTTGGCCGTGACGTTCAATGCATTGTGGTCACGCGTGCCGACATGGCCGAGCCATCGGACATTGGCGGGCATCTGCTTGTCGCCCCAGCCCGATCCGCCGAGCAGGAAGTGCTGATCGGCGGAGCGGCCGGCCGGGTCGAGGAAGAAGGCCTCGACGCGCGCCTCGCGGTCCGGCAGCCGGTTGCCGAGAAAGGCGAGATCGCAGGCAAAGCGCATATCCTTGCCGACCGGATGATGCGTTTCCGGATCGAGCGCATTGTAGATCGGCACGCATTCGGCCGCCCCCATTGCCCGATAGGCCCAGACCACCGGGTCGCCGCCGCCATAGGTCAGCACGAGGTCGATTTCCTGCAGCGCGCGATGCAGCGGATGGTCGGGCTCGTCGCGCAACTGGCCAAGCGTCGCCGGCGCATCGACATCCCAGAATACGGTGAGCGCATCGGCACGGGCGTGATCGAGCACCGCCCGCAACAGCGCGTCGTCGGCGAATCCGACGCCGCTTGCCTTGACGACGATATCTGCCTCCGCCGCTCGCGCCGCCACCTGCATCATGGCATGCGGAGTGGCCTCGTAGACGACGACGGCACACCAGTCCGGCGCCTCGATATCGCGGTTCTTCTGGCGATCGTAGACGTCCGGCTCGTAGAAGGTGATGTCGTAGCCGAGCCTTGCCAAGGCCTTGAGCAGTCCGCGGTAATAGGTGGCCGCGCCGTTCCAATAGGACGACAGCAGGCTCGACCCGTAAAATGCGATCTTCATTCGGCGGCCTCCTTTGCAAGGATCGTGTCGGCGGCTTGGCGGTGCCCGCATTCGGCGAGCACGCCGAACAGCTCATCCGCCCGGTGCCGGCATGTGTGCCGCAAGCCGATGGTCTCGAGGCCCGACGTCGCCAGAGAGGCGGCGAGATCCGCGTCGTGCAGCACGGCGCGAAGATGACGCCGCATCTCGGAACCGTTGTTTGCAAACAGAAAATCTACGCCGGGCCTGAACAGGCGTTCGACATCGGACCACGGCGCCGAAACCAGCGGGATGCCGCAGGCGAGCGCCTCGAACATGCGGATGGTCGGGATGCCGGGCAGGCTTTCGCGGTATGGACGCCGCGGGATGTGAACCGTGATGCGGTTCGCCGCGAACGCCTTCGGCACGTCGGCATTGGCGATCCAGCCTTCGCAGCGCAGGCCGGCGGCCGCAAGGTCGGCGAGCGCCTCCCGCGGATAGCGAACGCCGTGGACGGTTCCGCTCA
The DNA here is from genome assembly GCF_040319815.1 of Mesorhizobium sp. M0854. Lineage (NCBI taxonomy): Bacteria > Pseudomonadati > Pseudomonadota > Alphaproteobacteria > Hyphomicrobiales > Phyllobacteriaceae > Mesorhizobium > Mesorhizobium sp. M0854. The sequence goes on along the minus strand of NZ_JAMYOL010000006.1, from coordinate 161,628 downwards.
GGCCGAGTTCACGCACCGGGCCGACCAGGAACTCCCTGATTTCGGCACTGCGCTCGTCGTCGCCCCAATTGCCGATCCAGATAAGGTCGGAACTACGCTCGATTTCAGGATGCGGCTGGAACAGGTGGTCATCGGCTGCTTCATGCCAGGTGAAGACCCGCTTGCCCCATCCGGCGCGAAGATAGCTTTCCCGCAGCGCCTCGCCGAAGGCGAGCACGCCGTCGTAATGTTCAAGCCGCAAGGCGGAAATCGCTTGCGTAGCCGAGATAGCGCGATGGTGCGTGTCGTGGAACAGCAGCGTGAAACGCCCGCCAGTTGCTTTCGCCCTGCCCAGCCGCGCAACAAGGTCCGGCTCGGTCCACTCATGCACGATCACCACATCGGCGTCGGAGATCCAGGCTTCGTGGTCGAAAGCGGCATCGTAGGTCACCGGCATCAACTCGGGAAAGTCCTTCCGGAATCGCTCGATTGCGAAGGACCCTTTCTCGGCCAGCAGGTTCGACCGGCTCCAGCCGTCGGCGGGCTCCAGCGCGATAGCCTGGTGCCCGCGCGCGACCAGCTCACGCATGATGCCGCGCAGGAAATGTGCGTTGCCGTGGTTCCAGTCGGAAACGATCGAATGGGTGTAGAATAAAAATCGCATAATCAATTATCCGCCATGGTGGCCAGGGCCGCCTTGTCGTAGACGCCGCGCATGGCGGTCGCCTGTCTCGCCAATGAAAATCTGCGGCTTCGGCGAGCCGCTGCTTCACCGAGCTCTCGCCGGCGCTGCGCGTCGCTGCAAAGGCTGTTGACGCATCTGGCGAGATCGCCCGGATCGCGCGCGTCGAAGAACATGGCCGCCCCGTCCCACAATTCGCGATAGGTCGAGATATCCGCGAGCACCAAAGGCGTCTTCGACATCGCGGCTTCCAGCGTGGCCAGGCCGAACGGTTCGTAGAGCGACGGCGATACGAAAATGCCTGCCCGGGCCATCAGCGAGCGCACTTCCTCATGTGGCACCGGTCCGACGGGAACGGCGTGACTGAAGCCAACATGCTGGCCGTCCGGGCCTTGCAAGGAGCCGGCGACGAAGACCGGCCATTGCGTCAGGGAGGCGGCCTGGTCCAGCACCGCCGCATTCTTTCCTTCGTCCCACCAGCGCGCGGCGGCGAAAACCACCGATTCCCGTCTTTCGCTCTTCGCGCCGGGCCGCGCCCCGTTGCCGACGACGCTCAGGCGCGCGATCGGCCCGTAGCAGGTTTCGAGCATGTCGGCATGGCTGCGGCTGGGTGCAACGATAATGCCTGCTTTGTCGAAACCGCGCCGGTTGCGGTCCTTCTGCCAGGCCCATTCGCCGTCCGCCGCCTGTCCCTTGACGGCGTGGAACCATGTCACCACGCAGGAATGCGACACCGTCACGACCGGGCAGGGCACATCGAGCCCCGCGGCCTGCGTCGGCGCGTTGAGATGGACGATTTCGACGGCGTAGTCACGTATGAGCGGGTGCAGCTCCTGCTGTAATGTGTCGAGGTCGTGCTCGTTGCGGGTCATCCAGTCGGGCGGCGTGTTGAGCCATGTCAGCGCCGCGAATGACCGGGCCTCCTCCGCCTGCTGCCTGGACGGTTCCGGACCAAGCCCGGCAAGCACGACGCTGTCGCCGCCGGCGACCAGTTGCCTGGCCAGATCGAGCGCATAGCGCCAGACGCCACCGACGGCATCGACGGTCATCAGTATGCGACGCGGCGGGCTCAGTGTCCGCAACATGTGGCCTCCAATTCAGCCAGCGGACGCGGCCGCTTCTCCTGGATGTCGCTGAACGTTCGGAAGGATGCGAGGTAATGTTCATGCGCGCGCTCCCAGGCGAGATCGTCCGGCTCGCCCCAAAGTTCGCGATAGCTCGGCGAACTCGGATAAGGGTAGAGCGGCACCGGTTCGTTGGCCCAAACGCCGTTGTCGATCAGGTGCTTTCGCCAATAATCGACGAGCGCGGGATCGTCCTCGACCACGCCGATCAGATTGGCTTGGACGAACGGCACGTGGCGCCTTGCGTCGACCAGCAGCGCGGCCAGCTCCTCGGTGCCCAAACGGCAGCGTTTTGCCAGCATGGCGCGGCCTTCCACAGTCAGGCTTTCCAGGCCCGCCTCGATCGAGACGCAGCCGGCGGCACCGAGCAGCTTCAGCAATTCCGGCTTCCAGAGGTCAATACGGGTCTGCACGCCGAACTTCACATCGCGATCGACCAGCGCCTCCAGCAATGCCTTTTGCGGCAGGAAGATCTCGTCGATGAAGTAGATGTAGCCGACACCCTGTGCGATCAGCCGGTCGATCTCGGCGATCACTGCTTCGTGGTTCCGGCGGCGATAGGCATCGCGGAAATCGATCTTGGCGCAGAAGCTGCAATTATACGGGCAGCCGCGCGACGCCTCGACCTCCGCGCCAAAGCCGACCTGGTTGTCGTCGAAGCGATGATGGTGGTGCGAATGCGCGGCAATCCAGTCCGACGGCCATTCGAGCGGCGGGTGATCGATGAACGAGCTCGCATGCACGCCGCCGTTCGAGACCAGTTCTCCATCCTCGAAATGGGCCGTGGACGGCACCGCGCTCCAGTCGTCGCGCCGGGCAAGTTCCGCGACCACTTCCTCGCATTCGCCGCGCACGACGATGTCGACGCCTAGCTTGCGCAAAGTCGGCGTCGGCGTCGCCGAGCCATGCGGCCCGACGGCGACGGTGCGACCGCCGCGCCCGGCAAGATGATTGAGGAAATCGGCCGGCACCCGCAACTCGGGCGGTGCGCAGCGCCAGAACAGGTAGGTCGGCGCGGTGCTGACGACGGTCATGTCAGGCTCGAATGCGGCGACGCGATCGGCGAGCGCGGCGTTGTCGAGCTTCTGGATCTGCCCGTCCAGCATCAGCACCTCGTGGCCGGCGGCGTCGAGCAGCGCTTTCGAATAGCCGAGTTCGAGCGGCAGATGCGGCTGGCGGCAGCCGAAATAGATGCTGTCCTGGTACGTCCAGGACGGATTGACCAGAGCGACCCTCATGCCACGTACCTCGCCGGTTCGGGATGCGGGTCGAGGCGATGACGCTGCAGCCAGTCGGCGAGGTCGCGGATGCCGTTTTGCCACGGGACGTGCGCTTTCCATCCCAGCGCCGCCTCGATCGAGCGTGTGTCGGCGACGAAGAACGGTTGGTCGCCGGTGCGTTCGCGGTCGTAACGGATCGGAACGTCCCGTTTCGTTATGTCGCGAATCTCGTTCAGCAGCGTGCGCAGGCTGACGGCGTTTTGTGGTCCGCCGCCGAGATTGAATGCTTGGCCGCTGATTTCCTCGATCCGGTCGAGCACGGCGCGATAGGCCGCGACCGCGTCGGCAACGTGGAGGATGTCGCGCACCTGCTTGCCGTCGCCATAGATGGTGATCGGCCGGTCCGAGAAGGCGCTAAGCAGGAAGTGGGCGACCCAGCCCTGATCCTCCGTCCCGAACTGGCGCGGTCCATAGATGCAGCTCATGCGCAGCACCGCCGTCGGCAGGTCGTATGACTTGGCGTAGTCGAGGACATACTGGTCCGCCGCGCCCTTGGAGCAGCCATAGGGCGTGCAGAAATCGAGGCCGCGCGTCTCGTCGATGCCGTGCGCATGGATGGCCGCGTCGCGAGGCGCGTATCTGCCGTCCTCTTCGCGCATGGCGAGATCGGCAAGGCGGCCATAGACCTTGTTGGTGCTGGCGAAAACGACGGGGGTGCGCTTGCCGCTGCGGCGAGCGGCTTCCAGGACGTTGAACGTCCCGCGCAGGTTGACGTCGAAATCCTCGTCTGGCCGAACCAGGCTCGTGGTGACGGCGGTCTGCGCGGCAAAGTGGAAAACCGCTTTCGAACGCGCCACCAGCGGCGCGAGCGCCTCTGCGTCGCGGATATCGGCGATTTCGATGGTCAGGCCGCTGCCGTGCTTTTGCGTCAGCCATTCCAGGTTCTGCTCGACGCCGGGACGGCTCAGGTTGTCGATGACCAGCACCGGTTCGCCGTCCGACAACAGGCTGTCGGCGAGGTTCGAGCCGATGAAGCCGCTGCCGCCGATAATGGCGATGGGCATTTCGCGAAAATCGGGTGACTCCGGTCTCATGATACCAGCCCTCGCGCTTCGAGTTCCCGCTTCATCTCGGCGCTGCGATCGATGGCGACCGTGTTGCGCACCCAGGCGACGAAATCGCCGAGCGAATGCTCCAGCCGGTACTGCGGCTGGAAGCCGAGCAGTTCGCGCGCCTTGGAGATGTCGGCAAAGCAATTGCGGATATCGCCGGAGCGTGCCTTGCCGAGGATTTCCGGCTGGCGGCCAGGCACGCCCATCGCTTCGGCGAGCAGCCGGGCGACGTCGCTGACCGCGTAGGCCCGGCCGCTGCCGATGTTGATGACGTGCCCGCGCGCCTGCGGCTGTTCCAGCGCCAGCCGGAAGGCGCGCGCGACGTCGCGTACATGCACGAAATCGCGCTGCTGTTCGCCGTCTTCGAAGATCAGCGGCCGCTGGCCATTGGCGATGCGCGAGGCGAAGTTCGCCAGGACGCCGGTATACGGGTTCGAGAGTGCCTGTCCGGCGCCGAAGACATTGAACAGGCGCAGCGCCACCGCATCGACGCCATAGGCTTCGCCGAAGATCAGCACGGCTCGTTCCTGGGCATATTTCGTCAGCGCGTAGATCGAGGCGAGGTCGACCGGTTTCTGCTCGTCGGTCGGCAGCGGCAACAGGACTTCACCTTCCGGCGACAGGGGATTCCATTGGCCGCTGCGGATGTCGTCCGGCTGCCGTCTTGCATTGTCGATGCGCCGGCCGTCCGGCGTGGCATAGAGACCCTCGCCATAGACGCTCATCGACGACGCAACGACCATCCGTTCGATCGGCCGTTTGATCAGGGCCTCCAGCAACGTGGCGGTGCCGAGGTCGTTGGCGCCGACATAGCGGGCGATCTCGTACATGGACTGGCCGACGCCCACTTCAGCCGCCAGGTGAATGATCGCGTCGACATCGTCGACCGCCTCTGCGATGGCGTCGCGATCGCGAACGTCGCCTTTGATCAGCTTGGCGCCTGGCGGCAGGCTGATTGCCTCGCCACCATGCACCTGGTCCAGCAGCGCATCGAGAATTGAAACCCCATAGCCATGTTCAACGAGTTCCTGGGCGACGTGGCGGCCGATAAAACCGCAGCCTCCCGTGACCAGTATACGTTTCACGACAACTCCTCATACGAATGGCTTTGCCGCCCCAAACTTCCGGGCGAAAGGTTTGTTCCCTTGCTTCAACAAAGTTCCCGGAACGCTGCGCTCTGAAAGCGACCCCGCCTTGGGCTGGGCACGGGAACATCGAAGCGCGCTTGGTGTTAGGAGCCATAATCAACCAACCGCGCGCACATGCCGGGCAGCAATGCATCTGCTGGTTGTGTGAGGGCAGACCGGAGCAACGCGTGAGATCTCGCGGCCTGCGGTGGAATCGAAGGGAGATTGCGATGTCTGAATCCAAGACGACCACCGATCACGACGAAATCCGCCGTTGGGCCGAGGACCGCGACGGGCGACCGGCGGTGGTGCGCACCAAGGGCGAGGGAGGCATACTGCGCATCGACTTCGGCGAGCCTGAAGAGACGTTCGAGCCTGTCGAATGGGACGAGTTCTTCAGGATCTTCGATGAGAACGAACTGGCCTTCCTCTACCAGGATGAGACCAGCGGCGGAAAGACCAGCCGCTTCAACAAATTCGTCGAACGCAGCCGGAAGTAGGATCGCGGCAAACAGCGGCCACGGTCAGTGCAGCAGGTTTGGCCCGCGTGCCCTGACGATGTTTCGCATGATGCCGTTGAGCCAGTCCTCCGTGGAGGAGCCGGATCGTCTCTTGTCGATTTCGCCGATGGCCTGTTCGAGCGTTCGCTCGACCAGCCGGTCGGAGGCCTCCACATCTCCCAGCAGCAGGCGCGCCGCGAGCCTGAGCTTGGGCAGCAGCGAAAATACGTCGTCCGAGGGCTCCGACGATCGGCCTCCTTTCGATGCCGACGTCTCGGCTGGGAAGAGAGCATCGAAGACAGCCTGGCCGTTCGAGGATTTTCGGAGGCTGCTGGCATAGCGAAGGCGCTCAGGAATAACGATGTCTTCGTCGCCGCTGAAAAACACGAACGGCACGCCACGGCGCATCAACTCGTCGGCGATCGGGAATACCCGTCGTCCGTTGAGATTGACGTCCAGGATCGCGGCCTCCGCCTCGTCCGTATGTTTTGATGCCTGTTCGACCGTCGCCACCGGGCCAAGCACCACGGCGCCCATCTTGCTGAAGTAACGTGCAAGATCGCCCGCCAGCATCCATTCGTCCTCGACGATCAGGATATGCAAGCCTTGCAGGTCGCGCACCTCATTGTTCCTTCTTCCTGCGGGATTTACGGCTGTCGGCGCGGACTTCCGCAAAATGGCGGGCCAGGACCTCTTGCAACCGTTCCGCGAGCGCGAGCAGGCGAGGCGGGATGTTTCCAGATACCGGGAACTTGGTCAGATCCGGCGAGGGCAACAGGATTCGCTTGGCCGGCTTTATTTCAGGTGGTCGTCTTGCCATTGGAACCGCCTCCGAAGTCAAATGTTAATGCCCAGCCGCGGTGCTTTGTTCCGTTACTGGACTATTTACTGGCCTCAGGCTCGGCCCGGTCTTAGTCTGAGGCGTGATTAGGGTCTGAGGCCCGATTTGACGGCTTTGTGTTCGCGGCTGTTACCAGGGGCTTGGCGTGGCATCCCAGAATGGAAGGTTTCCCATAGTCGGCGTCGGTGCATCGGCCGGCGGCATTCCGGCGATGGAGGGCCTGTTCAAGGGAATGACCGGCGGCACCGGCATGGCGTTCGTCGTCGTCACGCACCTCAGCCCGGAGCGGGAAAGCCTGCTGCACGAGGTCATCCGACGTTATACCGAAATGCCGGTCTTGGTGGCCGAGGAGGGGGCAGCGGTCCAACCCGACCAGGTCTATGTGATGCCGCAAAACGTCGTTCTCACCATCCGTAAGGGCGCGCTTTCGCTGCGCCGGCCGAACACGTTCAGCCGCGAGCGCAAGCCGATCGATATCTTCTTCAGCGCATTGGCCGAGGACCAGGGCGAGTATGCCGTCGGCATTATCTTGTCGGGTGGCGATTCGGACGGCACGCTCGGCGCCAGGGCAATCAAGGAGCATGGCGGGCTGACCATTGCCCAGGCCTCCAACGGTTCCGGCCCGCGCAATCCAGCCATGCCGCAGAGCGCGATTTCGAGCGGCCTGATCGACATAGCGGCGCCCGCCGAGCAGATCGGTGCAAAGCTTCAGGCGTTTGTCCGCGGTTTCGACGTGCTGAACGGCCTGACCGAAGCAGACGACGAACACAAGGCCGAGATGGATCGAGCCCGCGATGAAATCTACGCCATTTTGCGCAGCCATTCCGGTCACGACTTTTCCGGCTACAAGGCCAAGACGTTCCTGCGTCGCGTAAAGCGGCGCATGCAGATAACGCAGCTGCAGTCGATCACCACCTACACAGAACGGCTGAAAAGGGATCCGGACGAGGTGGCGAAGCTGTTTCGCGACCTCCTCATCAACGTCACCAGCTTTTTTCGCGACGCCGAAGCGTTCAAATTGCTGGAGGACAAGATCATACCGCAGATTTTCGAAGGCAAGAACGCCTCCGATGCGGTGCGTGTGTGGGTGCCCGGCTGCGCCACCGGCGAGGAGGTGTTCTCGATCGGCATGCTGATGCGCGAGCGCATGGAGAAACTTTCGGCGCCGCCGCGCGTCCAGATATTCGCGACCGACATCGATGAGCCGGCGCTCGCGGTGGCGCGTGCGGCACGTTATCCAGAAGCGCTGCTGCACGGGCTTTCGCCCGAGCGCAGGCAACGCTTTTTCCACAGTGACGGCGAGAGCTATGTGCTCGGCAAGGAGGTGCGCGAACTGTGCATCTTTTCGCCGCACAGCATTATCCGCGATCCTCCCTTCTCGCGCATCGACATGATTTCGTGTCGCAACCTGCTGATCTATTTCGGCCCGCAGATCCAGAACCGGGTCATCCCGATCTTCCACTACGCGCTGCGCCCGGGCGGCTATCTGTTCCTCGGGACCTCGGAAACCATCGGTCAGCACGGTGACCTGTTCGCCACGGTCGACAAGAAGCAGCGGATATTCCAGGCGCGGGAACATGCCACGCCGCGGCCGCCGGTCCTGATCGGCAATGGCCGCACGGGTGCCCTTCCGGTCGGACGCGGCGGCTCGAAGAAGGATGCGGCCAGCCATTCACTGCGCCAGGCGATCGAGGCTCAGGTGCTGGAGCGGTTCGCCCCGCCTCACGTTCTGGTCAATGGCGATGGCGACATCGTCTACTATTCGGCGCGGACGGGCAAATATCTGGAAGCGCCGCAAGGCGCCCCGAGCCGGCAGTTGCTGACCCAGGCCCGCCACGGGCTGAGACTGGAACTGCGCGCCGCATTGCGGGAAGCAGCCACGACGCGCCGCACGGTCGTGCGGGAGAACATAGCGGTCGAGGAAGACGACGGACAGCTTCAGGTCATTACATTGACGGTCGAGCCATACACGGAACGGGGTAATGGCGAGCCCCTCTACCTCGTCCTGTTCAATCCGGTGGGACAGTCCCAGATCCGCTCCGAGCCGGCACACGAAAGCCGCGGCACCGACGACGCGGCCGATCTCGAGCGGGAGTTGCGCGACACACGCGAGCGGCTGCAATCGACCATCGAGGAATACGAAACCGCGCTGGAGGAAGTAAAATCTTCGAACGAGGAACTCGTCTCCGTCAATGAAGAGGCGCAGTCGACCAATGAGGAGCTTGAGGCCTCGAAGGAGGAGATGCAGTCGCTCAATGAAGAGCTAAACACCATCAACGCGGAGCTGACCGGCAAGATAGAGGAACTCGATCGCGCCAACAGCGATCTCAGAAACTTGTTCGAAAGCACGGAAATCGCCACCATCTTCCTCGATCGCAACCTTGTGGTGCGGACCTTTACTCCCGCCGCGTCGTCGTTCTTCAACTTGCGTCCGTCCGATGTCGGCCGCCCGCTGACCGATCTTTCGAGCCGACTCGACTACCCCGAGTTGAAGCGGCACATCCAGGCGGTGTTCGAGACGGGAGAGACCCTGAACCATCACCTTGCGCGCGATGACAACGGCCGGTTTCACCTGGTTCGCATCAACCCTTATCGGGACAAGAGCGGCGGCGTCCAAGGCGTGGTCGTGACCATGATCGACGTGACGACGCTGGCACAGGCGGAAGAGCGCCAGCAGGTGCTCATCTCGGAGCTGAACCATCGCGTCAAGAACATGCTGGCGGTCGTCGCCAGCATCACCAACCGGACCCGTGAAAACTCGGCGTCGAAAGACGAGTTCGCCGACGCCTTGATCGGCCGCCTGCAGGCGATGTCACGAGCATACAGTCTGCTCTCGCGAGAAAGCTGGACCGAAGCTTCCGTCGAGGAACTGCTGCGCCAGGAACTCGATCCCTTCGGGGCCGAACGGTTCGAACTCCATGGCAAACGGGTGAGCCTCAAGCCGGTACAAGGGCTTTCCTTCGGCATGGCAATCCATGAACTTGCGACGAATGCCGCGAAATATGGCGCACTTTCGAAACCTGCCGGGCGGATAGTCGTGAAATGGTCGGTGGCGGACGGAACCTTCAGGCTCACTTGGCGCGAGAAGGGCGGCCCCCGCATCAAGGAGCCAACCGACAGCGGCTTCGGCCTTACCCTTCTGCGCGGAGAAATCGGCTACCGGCTGGGCGGAAAGGTTGAAACAACTTTCCACTCAAATGGTTTGGAGGCGGAAATCGCATTCCCTCTGACCCGTGAGGGCTCGTCGTGACCGGAAAGATGCGTGTGCTGATCGTCGAGGACGAATGGCTGATCGCCGACGACGCGGCGGCTTACCTGCGCAAAGCCGGCCATCAGGTGGTTGGACCTGTTTCGTCGGTAACGGCGGCACTCCGGCTCGTTGGCGAAGGCGGGATCGACGCCGCGTTGCTGGATATCCAGTTGAACGACGAGACCAGCTATCCGATCGCGGAAGCGTTACGGACGCGCGGTGTTCCGTTCGCCTTCCTCTCAGGCTTTGGCGAACGCGAAATTCCAGCCGGGTTCCGCGCTTGCAGGATGGTGCAGAAGCCGGCGAGCCAGAGTGCGATCCTGAATGCCGTGGATGAACTCGCGCGAGCCGGCTGAGGTCGCGATTGAAAGTCGCGCCAGGTCACATCGGCGTGGTGCGTGCCTGCCGCGAACGACGAACGCCTATGGCAATATCCGCACCGGTACCGATTTGACCGCCGGAACATGAGCCCTCTCGGCTCTGTGCCACAAAGGAACCAGCGGGTTGAGCTCGGGGTAGTAACCGGCACAATTTCCCTCCGGCACCGAGTAAGGCGTGATGCGCAGTCCGTGCACGCGGCGCTCCACACCGTCCCGCGCGTTGGCTTCGAGATCGACCTCCTGTCCCGCGCTCAAACCGAGGCGCTGGATATCCTTTTCATTCATCAACAGCACCATGCGTGTGCCGCTGATGCCGCGCAGCCGGTCGTTGTAGCCGTAGACGGTCGTGTTGAACTGGTCGTTGGAGCGCACCGTGATCAGTGTCAGCACATCATCGCCGGCGACATCGATGTCAGGATCGGTTTCAAGGCCACTTGGCAGCTTGAAATTGGCCTTCTTGTTCGGCGTCTCCCACACCCGCTTGCTCGCCTTGATGTCGCGATGGAAGCCGCCGGGCGTCAGGAAACGCTCGTTGAAGTCGCGGAAATGTTGGGGGTAGCAGCGCTCGATTTCGTCGCGGATGCGGGAATAATCGCCAACCCACTCATCCCATGGGATCGAACTCCTGCCCGGCACCGTGGCCTTGGCGAGTTCGGCGACGATCCTGGGCTCTGAAAGCAGATGCGGCGAAGCCGGAGGTCGCGATCCGAACGAGCCGTGGATACAGGCGGTGGAATCCTCTACCGACACCCTTTGTCGCCGCTTGCCTGATGGTCTCTTTCCAGCCGTGACAGGCAAGGCAGCAAATAGGTTGTCCGGCCGGCGATCAGGTGACTGCGGTTGAGCTTGGTCGCGATCTCGACATGCAGGTCGAGCCCACGCCAGGCTTTCTCGACCAGGCCGGTTTCCGGCACGGCCCGCACGAAATTGCCGCCGAGCCCGACAAAGCCCTTGACCGATCCGTCGATGACGCCTTCGCAGGTCTCGACCGTATCGAGACCTTTCTCGCGCGGCGGTTCAAAGGCGTAGAACTTGGCGAACTTGTCGAGCGGGACGAGCTGGGGCTTTTCCGATATGCCGACGGTGCGCTGTCCCTGGACATTGGAATGGCCGCGCAGCGGCGAAATGCCGGCGCCGGGTTTTCCGATATTGCCGCGCAGCATCAAAAGGTTGCACAGCATCTGGACGTTCTCGGTGCCGTGCCGATGCTGGGTCAGGCCCATGCCGTAATTGCCGATCACCGCGTTGGCATGGCTGTAGACCTCGGCGACATGCTCCAGGTCGGTCTGCGCAATGCCGGATCGCGCGACGATATCGCTCCACTGGGTTTTGCGCAGGAAGGCTTCGAATTCGGCGAAGCCATGCGTGTGTTCGGCGATGAAAGCCGTGTCGAGGACACGCGTCCTGCCGCTTTGGCGGGCGTCGTCGTCGAGCGCCAGCAACGCCTTGGCGATACCCGTCATCGCGGCGATATCGCCGCCCGAACGAACCTGGAAGTAGTCGCTGGACATTTTGGTACCCGGTCCGGGCGACAGCATGTCGAGGGGGTTTTGCGGATTCTTGAAGCGCTTCAGTCCCCGCTCGGGCAAGGGATTGAAAGTGAAGACGGGCACGTTGCGTTGACGTGCCTCCTGCAGCGGATGCAGCAGGCGCGGCGCCGTCACCCCGGTGTTGTGCCCGAAGAAGAACATCATGTCGCATTTCGCAAAGTCTTCGAGCTGCACGGTCCCCACCGGCGAGCCGATCGATTCCGGCAAGCCGACCGAGGTCGATTCATGACACATGTTGGACGAATCGGGCAGGTTCGAAGAGCCATAGATCCGCGCAAAAAGCTGGTACATGAACGAGGCCTCGAGCGAGGCCCGGCCGGACGTGTAGAACACCACCGATTTTGGATCGAGCCGCCGCAGTTCGGCAGCTATGTCGCGGAATGCATCGTCCCAGGAAACCGGCTCGTAACGGTCGGTGGCGGCATTGTAGCGCATGGGCTCGGTAAGCCTGCCCTGCTTCTCAAGATCGTGGTCCGGCCAATCGAGTAGTTCCGTCACCGAATGCTCGGCGAAGAAAGCGGGTTCGCAGCGCAGCTTGGTCTGGTCCCACATCGTCGCCTTGGCGCCGTTTTCACAGAATTCGAAAGGCCTCGGCTGGGCTGGCTTTGCCCATGAGCAAGACACGCACATATAGCCGTCGGCCTTGTTCTGCTTGAGCAGCGTGCTCCATATCCCGGACAACAGCAGGCCTTCGCCGCGCGCCTTGCGGACCAGGGATTTGAGCGATCCCCAGCCGCCTGTCGGGTGGTCGTATTTCTTGGTTTCGATGCGATCGGTTACGGCGGGTTTCATGCGAGCCACTCCCTGTAAGAAGAGCATGCATAAGAACCCGCCGTAAGGCTGAATGTTCCGGGCCGGGTCCGTTCCGTCTCGCCGGAACCATTTCCGCCATCGTTTGTTCGGCCCGAAGAAAGGAGCCGCGCGAAATGGAGCGACGTAACGCGTTAATTGCGATGGTGATTTCGGCCATCATCATCGTCGGCTTTCTCATCGGCTTTTTGTACGGCGATATGGGCTGGCGAACTTCGCCGCTCAAAAGAGCCCCTGAGCAGAACCAGGGTGGCAATGCTCCGGCCGACACCTCGCCTGCCGCCGGCATCAAGAAGAACCCCAAGGAAAATACCGAAATGCCAGGCCAGCAATGAGTGAGGTCAGCAATGAAGGCAGGCAATGCCACGAACTGAAACGGGGTCCTGTTTTTGCGGCGCCATAACGGCGGAGATGCGCGGCGAGCCGTTCTGGGTTTGCTCCGATCACGATGACGACTGCCGCAAGGCGATAGGAAGCCCGCTAACGGTGTGGGTCGGCTATCGGCCTTCCGAATTCACATTGCTCACCGGCACGCCCAAGACCTTTTCGAAAACCCCCGGCGTGCTCCGGTCCTTCTGTGCGGATTGCGGAACATCGATCGGCTATGTCGACCAGGGTCTGCCCGGCGAACTCTATCTGTCGATCGGCTTTCTCGACCACCCCGAACGGTTTCCGCCGCAGGCCCACGCATATTGGGACATGAGGCTTCCCTGGGTCGACTTTCCAGACGAGCTGCCGCGGGTGGGAAGGTATTCGAGGCGGCGCGATCCCGCTTTCGGAAATCCGGCGGACCGCTAGCCTGCTGCCCGCCTGCAGGTGGAAAACGTACCGTTCGCAGTTTCGTACGAATACGACAATTGGCGCGCGGCCGAAAACGCGCAATTATAGGCCAATGGGCCGCCGTTTGGATGACAAGCTCGATTGCAAGGCGTGCGGGACGATCCTGATGGAAATTCCCGACAACCCGAAGGATTCGACGCCGATCTATTGCAGCAATTGCGGCGCCTATCTTGGCGAATGGGGCGATCTGCAGGAGGATTTCTTCAGGCAGGCGTTCGGTGCCCAGGCCTTCGATCTGAACAACGGAAACATCATCAAGAAATAATCCTGGATCCCGCCGGCCAAGCCACGGCCTGCGGGCCCGGCTATTCGCGGCAATTGCCGTTCGGACCGGGCCATCGGGAACCTTTCTCCCGAGCCGCTTGTTTGGGTGACGGAAGGAGAAACGCCATGAGCACAAAACCTCCCCCTGTGCCGCCGAAGAATCTGAGCCCAAAGGGCACCGGTGACAAAAAACCGGTAGCAGCCGACCAGGCACCGCAATCAGCTGTTCCGGATCCCGACAAGCAGGGCCAGCAAGGCAATACGAAGGTCAACACCACCCATCAAGGCAACGTCCAGGATCGCTAGGTCATGTCCACGTCGAAGAAGACTCCTGCCAGCATCCGCCAGGGCGGTCCCGGCGCCGCGCACGAAAACGCCAAGAAGCCGCTGAGCGTCGAAAAGCCGCCGGCCGACTCCGACCGTCGCAGCCACAGCAAGGTCTCCGGCGGCGGCGGCGAACACGACAGCCACCATACCCACGACCCCGAAAAGAAAGGCGACACCCGGCCCGCGCATCAGGACAAGTGAAGTCGGGCGGCGACGCGACGATCGGTGAGGTTCGAGCGAAGTGTCAGCGGGGACGGCGCGCCGAGGCAATCGGCACGACGTTGTCGACCACCGGCAAATCGAACAGCATCGGAAGCCCCCGCGTCGCGGCCATCTCCACGATCAGTTCTTCGATGGAGTGATCGGTCAGACGCGTCTCGACGCCCAGCCGGATCATCGCCGCCAGCTTGTGCACCGGCACCGGCACGGACTTCGCCCGGTCGTCGAGCAGCTTGCTGATTTCGATCACGACGTCGGCGTCGATATTCCTGGGCAAGTCTCGCATAAGCGCCTCCCCGCCAAACGAAACGAAAAGCCCGCCGCACCTTTCGATACGGCGGGCGATCCAGTAATGCGTACCGGCGAGGGGATCGGGGTGGGCGTGCCGGCGCGCGCAGATCGCAAGTAATTTTAGTTAAATCCGTCAACTTCGATGTGTCACGGAAAAACGTCTGTACGTTTTTTACCGAACCGCGCGGATCGTTAGCTGTCCCCGCCGTCGCGCGGCGCGGCAGCACGGATGGCGCGATCCATTGCCCTCCGGACAGCGAACTCAAACAGTATACATTATAAACTTAAAACATCTTGCCAGGTGATCCAGCCTATGCTCCACTTGAGCCGGGAACATGGCTGATAGGTCAATTTCTGCCGACACGTGGCTGCATTTCAAACGGCACGACTGCGAGAACACAGCCTCAAACGATATACGAAATCTTCGCATGGGAAGGCGTGGATGACGGAAACGATCGAGCTCAAACGGGTTGGCGATGGCAATCTGCGTGCCCAGGTCTATCAACAAATCCGGCTGACCATACAGCATGGCGAATTGGCGCCTGGCCAGAAGCTCGTCGACGTCGATATTGCCGCCCAGCTCGGTATTTCCAGAATGCCTGTCCGCGACGCCTTGATGCAGTTGGTGCATGAGGGCTATCTCGTCGGCACCACACGCGGCTTCACCCTGCCCACGCTTACCGCGACGGATGTCGCCGACATCTTCGAGGTCCGCCGCCTGCTTGAGCCGCGGGCCGCCGCGCACGCGGCACGGACACTTGACGCCGCTGGCCTCAAGACGCTGGCAGCCGCGCTTCGGGAGGCCGAGGCTGCGGCCGCCGCCGGCGATGCCGACCGCTTTTTCCAGGCCAATTCGGCATTCAGGAATTGTTGGCTCGGCGCCGTCGAGAACGAGCGCCTTTCCCAAACGATTGCAAGGTTCGCCGACCATGTGCTCGTCGTCCGCTTAAGGACGCTGTCGCACCAGCCGACGCAGGCCGTTATCGTTGCCGGCATGCGCGCAATCTACGAGGCCTTCGTCAAGCGCGACGCCGTCGCCGCTTACGACCGCATGACCCACTTCATTCAGAACGCCGAGGAGCGTTTCATGAAGCTTAGCCCACCGTTTCAAAACTCCAACGGTGAAGGTGAGGGCATGTCGCGGCAGGGGAAAGCATGATCAGGAAGCAGCACCCTCTGAAAGGGCCGAACAGGTTCAAGCTCGGCGTCTTTTCAATGAACGCCGATGGCGGCCTGGCAATGACCACCGTCCCCGAGCGCTGGCGTGCCCGCTGGGAGGACAACCTCAATTCCGCCTGCATCGCCGATCGCGCCGGCCTCGAGTTTCTGCTGCCGATCGCCCGCTGGCGCGGCTTCGGCGGTTTGACGCATGTGCGGGAATGGTCGTTCGAGACTTTCACCTGGGCGGCGGGCCTTGCTGTCGCCACGGAAAACATCGGCCTGTTCATGACGGTGCATGTGCCGCTGGTTCATCCGCTGCAGGCTGCAAAAGCGCTGGCGACGGTCGACCACATCTCCAATGGGCGGGCCGGCTTGAACATTGTCTGCGGCTGGAACCCCGACGAGTTCGCCATGTTCGGGCAGACGGTCGGCGATCGAACCTACGATCAAGCCGAGGAATGGATCAACATCATCGTGCGTGCCTATCAATCGAGGGAGCCGTTCGACTTCGGCGGCGAGTTCTATGATCTGAAGGGGGTCGTCAGCCGCCCGCCAACTCTGCAGGCGCCACGACCGGTGACCATGAACGCCGCCTTCGGCGCGCCGGGGCGCAACTATGCAGCGCGCCACTGTGACTATTTGTTTTCGACTTTTTCCGAAATCGCCGACGGCCGTGCGCATGTGGTCGACATCACCAACCGCGCGGCCGAAGTCGGGCGCGAAGTCGGCGTCTATACGGTCTGTCACGTCGTCTGCCGGGAGACCCAGCAGGAAGCCGAGGACTACTACCGGCATTACGCGCTGGAATGCGCGGACGAGGGTGCGGTCGACGAGCACATGCGCAAGAAGAAGGAATTCGCGAACTCGCACGATGCGAAGGCTTTCACCGAATATCGGCAAAGGTTCGCCGGCGGTGCCGGAACGTTCCCGCTCATCGGCACGCCGGAAAAGATCGTCGACGATCTCACCGAGATCATGGACCAGGGTTATTCCGGCGCCGCCCTCACATTCGTCAACTACACCTACGAATTGCCCTTCTTCTGCGACCGCGTGCTGCCGCTGATGCGTCAGGCCGGGCTTCGAGTCAATTGATGCCGGCGGCCGCCATTCCGACCCCGTGGGTGGATGGGCACGACGCCATCAATCCGCGCGCCTTCAAGCAGGCGATGCGGGCCGTGGCGGGCTCGGTCGCCATCCTCGCATCGGAACATGACGAGATCGGTTTTTGCGGCATCACGGCGACGGCTCTCTGCTCGTTCAGCGCCGAGCCGCCGTCGCTGCTGGCTTGTGTCAACCGCGGCAGCACCTTTGCCTCGGTCATTCGCGAAGGTTTGCCGTTTTCGGTCAATCTTCCCGCCGGCGACCAGGAGAACGTTGTACGTGCCTTTGGCGGTATGACCAAAGCCAAGGGCGCTGCGCGGTTCTCGTCCGGATCATGGGTGCGTGGCGAAACCGGCGCGCCCTTGCTCGTCGGCGCACGGGCAATATTCGAATGCCGGGTGGCCGAAATCATCGTGCGGGCATCGCACATGATCGTCATCGGCATCGTGTCGGGCGTTGCGCTGGACCGCGCTCATCGATCGCCGGTCTTCTACGCGCATGGGCGGTTCCTGACAGTAGGAGATGATGCCAACTAACCGCCGTTCACGCGGCGGCGCGGCGATTGCAATTTTAGATCGAACCCGATCATGGGCCGGATCATGGACTATCAAAGGGAGTATGGCAATGCGCATTTGGAAATCCCTTGTTCTGGCTGCACTCATGTCGGGTGTGGCGGGTAGCGCCGCGGCCGAAGAGGTCGTCCTCAACGCCGTGCATTTTACACCGACGCAGAACGGCTACGCCCAGAGCTTCCTGAAGTTCGTTCAGAAAGTGAACGAAAAGGGCAAGGGCGTGGTCCAGATCAACGTGCGTGGCGGGCCGGAGGTCATTCCGCCGATCCAGCAGGGCGCGGCGCTCAGGAGCGGCCTGATCGATGTTATCGATACGCCGGCAGGGCAGTTCCTCGAACTCGTGCCCGAAGGCGAAGTTTTCTCCGCATCGACGAAGACGCCCTGGGAGGTTCGCGACAATGGCGGCTGGGACTTCATCAGCGGGATTTTCGAGAAGAAGGCCAATGCCCATCTGCTGGCGCATGTCGACGCGGGCTCGGGCTTCAACGTCTTCACCGTCGACGAACCCAAGCTCAACAGCGAAGGCAGCATCGACTGGGGCAGTCTGAAGATCCGCTCGTCGCCGCTCTACCGCGATTTCCTTGAATCCTTGGGCGCAACGGTGATCGTGCAGGCGCCGGGGGATGTCTATACCTCGCTCGAGCGCGGCGTCGTCAATGCCAACGCGTATACCGTGTTTGGCTATGCGTCGTTCGGCTGGGACAAATTCACCAAATACCGTGTCGACCCGCAGTTCTTCAAAACCGACGTGCTGATCTCGATCAACAAGGCCAAATGGGACACGCTGTCGCCCGAAGCGCAGAAGCTGCTTGCCGACACGGCCGTCGAATACGAGCGCGCGAGCTATGACGCCAACCTTGCCCAGTCCGAAAAACAGGCACAGGCGATGATCGACGGCGGGCAGAAGGTGATCAGCTTGACCGGCGCCGGCCGCGACAAATTCCTGGCGGCTGCCACGCAGGCGAGCTGGGCGAGAATGGCCAAACGCGATCCCACCAACATCGATCAGTTGAAGAAATTCTTCCAGTAGCCCGAGCCGAGGGCGCTGGTGCGCCCTTCATCAAGGTGGATATGAGGGTCGTCGGGCATGGACAGATTGTTTGCAGCGATCGGGAAGCTGAGCCTTGCGTTGGCGGCGGCGGCAAAAGTGGTGCTTGGCCTCATCATCGTCGCGGTGGTTGCTGATGTGTGCGTCCGCAATCTCGGCCTGAGGCCGCTTGCCTGGGCGGTGTCGGCGACGGAATACGGCCTGCTTTACGCGGCATTTCTGCCGATGCCATGGCTGGTCCACAGCAAGGGCCATGTCTTCGTCGAGTTCCTGCGCCAGGCGCTGCCGGTGCGGGCACGGGCGGTGCTTGAAAAGCTGGTCTATCTCGCCTGCATCGGCGTCAGCCTCTACCTCGGCAGCGTCGCTCTGTCTTCGCTGACAAGTGCCGTTGCGGGCGGCGAATATGAAACGCGCAGCTTCGATATGCCGAAATGGCTGGTCTTTCTGCCCATCATGCTCGCCTTCTATCTCTCGGCGCTGGAATGGCTCAGATATCTGCTCGGCCGTGACACGCTGTACACGCTCGATCCGCTGGAAATGGAAGGGCTCTGACCGGTGGCCTGGCTGTTTCCATTCGCCGTGCTCGTTGGCACCATCCTGGTGTTGATGGGCCTTGGGCTGCCGGTCGCCTTCGCATTCTTCGTCACCAATGTGATCGGGCTGTATCTGTTCTTCGGCGGCTCGATCGGCGTGACGCAGATGGTCGCCAACTTCTCCGACGCTGTCTCGACCTACGCGCTTGCTCCGCTGCCGATGTTTCTTGTCATGGGCAGCCTGTTCTTCCGCTCCGGCCTCGGCGAGAAGGTCATCTACGCGCTCGACCTGTGCATCGGCAATCTGCGCGGACGCCTCGCCTATGTCGTGCTGGCCGCCGGCACGATCTTTTCCGCGCTGTCGGGCTCGAGCCTCGCCAATACCGGCATGATGGGCTCGCTGATGGTGCCCGAGATGCTGAAGCGAGGCTACAAGCCGCATATGGCCTACGGCCCGGTGCTTGGCGCCGGAAGCCTTGCCGTCATCATCCCGCCATCCTCGCTGGCCGTCTTGCTCGGCTCGCTGGCCCAGATCGACGTCGGCGCGCTGCTCATCGCGGGGGCTCTGCCTGGACTGCTGCTCGTTGTCATGTACGCGGCCCTGATCTTCGCGCAGACAAAGATCGACCCGGACGCCGCTCCGCACTATCCGGTGTCCGCCGTCCCCGCGGCCGAGAAGGTGAGGGCGGTCGCCGTCAACATCATTCCGATGAGCGTCATCGTGTTCATGGTGGTCGGCACGATCATCCTTGGAATAGCGACCCCGACCGAGTCGGCAGGCCTCGGCTGTGCCGCCGTCTTCGCCTTGTTGGTTGTCTACCGACGGTTCAGCTGGTCGGTTGTCTGGAAGTCGCTGGACGATGCGATGAAGGTCACCGGCATGACCTTCCTGATCATCTCGGCTTCGACGACGTTCTCGCAGATATTCGCCTTCTCCGGCGCCTCCAACGGCTTTATCCAGTTCATCGTCGGCTACGATCTTGGACCGTATCCCATGCTGCTCATGATGGTGCTCGTCATCCTGCTGCTCGGCATGTTCATGGATCAGGTCTCGATGATGCTGATCACGCTGCCGATCTTCCTGCCGATCGCCCAGCAATTCGGCTACGAGCCGGTATGGTTCGGGCTGATCCTGCTGCTCGCCTACGAGGTCGGCTTCACCACGCCGCCGTTTGGTCTGCTGCTGTTCATCATGATCGGCGTTGCGCCGAAAGGCACATCGCTCAAGACGGTTGCCATGGCTGCGGCGCCTTACATCGCGCTGACGCTTCTGCTGATCCTGCTGATTGTCCTCTTTCCGCAGATCGCTCTCTTTCTTCCGAATTTGATCTAGTCGAACTCGATCCAGCAGGTGTCCACATGCGCTTTGCCTATCTTGCTTTCTTCCATGATGACCGCGAGGCAAATTTGGCCATCGCCGGTGAAGACGTTGACGCCGTGCGGCGTGTGATTGCTTCAACGCCGGGCCTTGGGCTTGCAAATATCTATCTGCCCGAAGTGGCGACGGACATGTTCAACAACGATGGTCCACCGCCGGTCTTTGGCTTCCAGCTCTATTTCGACGAACTGGCGGACATGGAGGCGGCGCTGGCGCCGTCCGGCCATCTGCAGGCGCTTGCCGCACCTGGTATGCTGTCGAGCATCGCCGGTTCGAGGCCGACGCAACAGGCAATGTGCGTGCGTCCGTTTCCCGTCGACGACGCTGGCGTCAAGACGTCCGGGCTGCCCTGCAGCTATCTTGTCCACTATCCCGGGCCGGCCGAAGACATGAATGCCTGGCTCTACCACTATGTGACGCATCATCCGCAATTGATGCGGGGCTTCCCCGGCATTCGCCACATCGAGGTTCTGTCGCGACTGGATTGGTGCGGTTCGCTGCCCTGGCCGCGGATCGACCATATGCAGCGCAATCGCGTCATGTTCGACAGTCCCGCCGCATTGACGCACGCGCTGCAATCGCCGGCGCGGCTGGAGATGCGCGCCGACTACAAGACCTTCCCGCCGTTTTCAGGCGGCAGCCGGCATTTTCCGATGTCGACGGAAGCCGTGCATCCTTCGTCAAGGGCCACATAGGCAAACAGGTTTTTGCCGACGCCGAAAATTTCGGGAGATTTCATGTACGACTTTCGCAAGAAATGTATCTCTCTCGATCGCCTCATCGGCACCTTCTGCGCCATCCCGCACCCTGTGGCGGTCGAAGTGGCCGCCGCCAGCGGGGTCGATTTCCTGTGCATCGACTGGGAGCATTCGCAGATCGGCCGCGAACGGCTCGAGGATCTGATCCGCGCCGCCGATGTCCACAAGGTTCCCGCGATGGTGCGCGTTCCCGGCCACACGCCGGAGTGGATGGCCGCCGCGCTCGACGCCGGCGCGTCGGGTGTCCTGGTACCCCGCGTCTCCACGGCCGAGCAAGCGCGCGTGGCGGTCATGGCCTGCCGGTACCCGCCGGTCGGCGCCCGCGGTGTCGGCCCGGGCCGCGCCGCCGGTTATGGCTACAGGATTCCGGACTACCTCAACTCGGCCAACGATGTCCTGACGGTCGCCATCCAGGTCGAGACGGCCGAAGGGCTCGCCAACATCGACGACATCGTCCAGGTCGACGGCGTCGACGTGATCTTCATCGGTCCCGGCGACCTGTCGGTTTCGATCGACGCCATGGGGCCGGCCGGCCAGGACAAGCTCAATGCAGCGATTATGAGGATCGCGGCCGCGGCGCGCACGGCCCGCAAGGCCGTCGGCATCTTTCGCCCTTCGGCGGATGATGTCGGCAAATGGTCGCGGCACGGCATCAGCTTCTACATGCTGGCCAGCGACACGATGTTTCTCGGGGCCGGCCTTGCCGCCGGCGTCGCCTCGGCGCGCAGCGCCTCATAGCAAGAGTTTGCCATGAAGATCATCAAGACCGACGGTGTGCTGTCAGTCGAGGAGGAGCAGCTGCGCTACCTTGACGGCCTGAACGTCGAATTTGTCGAGAAGACGCTGCTCACGGAAGATGCCCTGATCGAACACTGCCGCGACGCCGACGCATTGATGGTATTGCGGGAGCCGATCACGGCTCGCGTTTTGGCGGAACTGAAGAGGCTCAAGGTCATCGGACGGTTCGGCGTAGGGCTCGATTCGATCGACGTCGAGGCTGCCAGCCGTGCCGGTGTTCAGGTAACCTACGTGCCGGACGCCAATCTGGTTGAAGTCAGCACCCACGCCATGGCCCTGATCCTGGCCTTGACGCGCAGGCTGAAGCAGTTCGACAGCGCGGTGCGCGCCGGCCGCTGGGCTGCAATGACCGATGGCGCCGGCATCACACGGCCCGACAGGCAGATCCTCGGCCTGATCGGCTTCGGCCAGATCGGGCGGCTGACTGCCGAGCGGGCGCGGGTCTTCGGCTACCACATCATCGCCTACGATCCGCATATGCCGGCCGAGCGCATCGCGGCCGGTGATGCCGAACCGGTCGGCTTCGACGAGTTGCTGGCCAGGGCCGACATCGTCTCGCTGCACGTTCCAGCGACACCGGAGACCAGAAACATCATGTCGGCGCAAGCCCTGTCGCGGATGAAGAAAGGGGCGATACTCATCAACGTGGCCCGCGGCGGCCTGGTCGACGAGGTCGCATTGGCGGACGCGATCCGGCGCGGCCATCTGGCAGGCGCCGGCATCGACACGTTCGAGCGGGAGCCGCCTTCGCCCGACAATCCGCTGCTGGCGCTGGACACCGTCCTGGTCAGTCCACACGCGGCGCACTACTCGACCCAGTCTTACGCGGAGGTTCGCAACAAGGTGTTTGCCGATGTCGCATCAGTCCTGCGCGGCGGCAAGCCTGTATATCCGGTCAACCGGATATGACCAATTCCCGATGTCGGCACCACCTCTATCCGCCTGCTCCGCGGAACCCAAGTCCTGCAAGTCGGGGTTCGCAGGGCGATAAGGGGCAGCGCAACCTGTCGCGATTTATCCGGTTTGCCACATTTTGTTCTTGCTTTGTGCCGGCAGCTATGCTACTAATTTGCGTATGGTGATGATTCACCGAGGACCCGCCGCAAGGCGGTTTTTTGTCTTTAGGTTTCAGCGTCATCTGTCGAGGCTCTGCTCGGCTTGTCGCGACGCTCGACGATGTAGATGTGATCAGCGACCAGCACCACGTCGCCATGCTGGTTGATCACCTCGCAGCGCTCGACGACCCGGCCTGAATCGGGTCGCTTCGGGTCGTCTTCCCTAGCCGAGATGGTGGTGCGGGTCCTGATCGTATCGCCGATGAACACCGGCTTGATGAAGCGCAGCCGGTCGTAGCCATAGGAGAAGGCAACCGGGTTGACGACGCTGGCCGTCAGCCCGACGCCGACCGAAAACACCAGCGTGCCGTGGGCGATGCGCTGCCCGAACGGCGTCGTCTTCATGAACTCGGCGTCCATGTGGTGGGGAAAGAAATCACCGGTATGGCCGGCATGGACGACGAAGTCGGTCTCGGTGATGGTGCGCCCGCTGGTCATGCGCGACGAGCCGATCCGGTAGTCCTCGAAATAGACTGTCTGCTCCATGTCAGGGCCTCGCCGCTATCGGTGTTGCCGGCGCCGCGCTCGATCGGTAGGCGGCTTCGACCAGCGCCATGGTGTTCCAGCCGTCCTCGACGGAACTGACAAGCTCGGCGTCCTCGCCCGACGCGTAGCGCTGGACATTGGCCATGCGGCCGGCAAAGGCGTCCGGAAACCATGCGCCGACGAGTGGAACCGCAATCCAGTCCGTGCCGCCTTTGGGGTAGATTTCGAGAATGTCCGGCTCGCCGCGCGGATAGTCGAGGTTGACGCCCAGTTTGAGGTAAGCGGCGCCTTCGGTGCCGCAGATGCGGAATTCGCAGGCCTGGTGTTTTCGACCGAATTTGTGATCGTGGTTGATCGACAGTGCACAGCGCACCGTGTCGCCATAGTCGAGAATCGCGCTGGTGCGCGTTTGCGCAACCTTGTGGCCGGGATGGCCGAGCGTCTTGGCGTGAACCCCCTTGGGGTCGCCGAGCAATTGCCGGATCAGGTCGAGATAATGGATGGAATGCATGGCGATCTCGACGCGCGGCGCCTGCAACAGGAATTCCCAGAGCTGCCAGGGTGTCGCCAGCGCCAGCCATGCATCGAAATCGACCACGTCGCCGAGCCAGCCCTTGGCGATCGCATCCTTGAGCGCCAGCATCATCGGCGCGAAGCGCAGCTGGAAATTCACCGCCGCCTTCAGGTCTTTGGAGCGGCAGATTTCGAGGATCTCGGTCGCCTCGGCGAGATTGCTACCCATCGGCTTCTGGATCAGCGCCACCGCACCATCGGACAGCGCCCTGAGCACCCCGGCGTGGTGAGCCGGCGGCGTCGCCAGATCGAAGACGGCGTCCTTGATTGACGCAGCTTCCTCGACCGACCGGTAAGCGGTGACACCCCATCTCTGCGCCAGTTTTTCCGCCTTGGCCAGGTCGGGGTCGAACAGCCCGGCAACCGGGAAGCCGGCTTTCCCATAGGCCGGGAAATGCGCATCACCGACGATCGAGCCGGCGCCGAAAATCACGATCGGCCGGGGTTTTGACGGCAGTGCCCAGGCCTGGGAAAGCGAGGCAGGATCGAAAATGTCATCAGTCATAATGGAAGACTTCGTCCATCGACGCCCACCACTCGCCGTCCTTGCGGGTCGGCAGCGGCTCCTGGCATGGCATGCAGAGCGCCCACCATTCCTGCGTCGTGGGATCGGCGGCCATCTTCGCCATGTCGGCGGCATAGTCGGTGCCGTGGTACTCGAAGGTGCTGAACAAAAGGTGCTCCGGCTCCCTCAGATAAATCGAATAATTCTTGATGTTGCAGGCGGAAATCATCTTGAGGACGTCCGGCCACACGGCAGCGTGAAGCCGCACATACTCGGCGACTTTCTCCGGCTTGAGGCCGAGCACCATTCCCATTCGCTGCATGTCCGCCTCCTACTTCACTATCGCCATGGTGAATTCCGCGATGCTCTTCGCCTTGATCGCATCCCAGTCCCAGTCGATGCCGATGCCGGGCTCGTCCGGCGCCAATGCGTGCCCGTCCTCGATACGCATTTTCTTGCCGGTCAGCTCGTCGAGCTGGGGAATATACTCGACATATCTGCCGTTCTGAACGGCGCATGTCAGGCTGACATGCAATTCCATCAGGAAATGCGGGCAGACCGGTATGTCGAACGCCTCGGCTGCATGCGCCACCTTCAGCCACGGCGTGATGCCGCCGGTGCGGCCGACATCGACCTGGACGATCGAGCACGCGCCCTTTTGCATATATTCGCGGAAATGCCGGATCGAGTAGAGCGACTCGCCGACGGCGATCGGCGTCGACGTCGCATTCGACAGGCGGACATGGCCGTCTATGTCGTCGGCCGGCAGCGGTTCCTCGATCCAGGCGAGGTCGAGTTCACGCAGGCGTTCGGCCCGGCGGATCGCCTCGTCGACCGAAAAGCCCTGGTTGCAGTCGGTCATGATTTCGTAGGAGTCTCCAACCGCCCGGCGCACCGCCGTCAGCCGGGCAAGATCCTCGGAGCCGTGCGGCTTGCCGATCTTGACCTTCGAGCCGCGAAACCCCTTGGCTTTGGCGGCCAGCGCATCCTCGACCAGCGCCTCGGTTTCGATATGCAGCCAGCCGCCTTCGGTCGTGTAGAGCGGGCAGCGGTCCTTGGCGCCGCCGGCCAGCTGCCACAGCGGCAGCCTCTGTTTCTTGGCCCGCAGGTCCCAAAGGGCAGTGTCGATGGCCGCGAGCGCGATTGCCGTGATCGCGCCGATCGTCGTGGCATGGGTGGCGAACTCCAGCTCGTGCCAGATCGCCTCGATCATGTCGGCGTCGCGGCCGATCAGCCGCGGCGCAAGGTGGTCGGCCAGCAGCCGCATCACCGAGGAGCCGCCCGTGCCGATCGTATAGCTGTAGCCGGTGCCGACCGCGCCGTCGGCGTCGGTGATGGTGACGATCGGTGTTTCCTGGCTGACAAAACTCTGGATGGCATCGGTGCGCTTGACCTTCGGCACCAGGTCGACCATCCGCAGTTCGATTTTCTCGATCTTTGCCATGGTTTTAACCTCGCAATGTCCTGCCTGTTTCGGCGGAAAACAGATGGGCCTGCGACAGGTCCAGGCTCATCTTGACCCGGTCGCCGGCTTTCAGCGGCCTTGGATTGAGCATCCGCGATACCCAGTCGCTGCCGTTGAATTCGGCAAACACCAGCGTCTCGTTGCCGAGCGGCTCGGTGACGGTCACCGGCAACTCCACCTGGTGGACGTCGACGTCTTCGCCGGAGCTGATGCCATGCCCGGTCGGATAGATGTCGTCGGGCCTGAGGCCGAACACGACTTTGTCGCCGGCCTCGATATTGGCCTTGAACTGGCTGGGCAAAGGCAGCCTCTCGCCGCTGGCGAACAGCAACTGTCCGTCGTCGACAACCGCCTCATGCAGATTCATCGGCGGCGAGCCGATGAAGCCCGCGACGAAGCGTGTCTGGGGCCGGCGGAAGACCTCGTCGGGTGTGCCGACCTGCTCGATGAAACCGTCACGCATGATGACAATACGGTCCGCCAATGTCATCGCTTCGACCTGGTCATGGGTGACGTAGATCACCGTCGACTTGACCTTGGCATGCAGTTTCTTGATCTCGGTGCGCATCTGCGTCCGAAGCTTGGCGTCGAGATTGGAAAGCGGCTCGTCGAACAGGAAGACGTCGGGATCGCGCACGATGGCGCGACCCATGGCGACGCGCTGGCGCTGTCCGCCGGACAGCTGCGACGGCCGGCGGTCGAGCAACTGGTCGAGGCCGAGAATGCCGGACGCTTCGGCGACGCGACGGTCCATTTCTTCCTTCGCGGCGCCGGCTATCTTGAGCGAGAAGCCGAGGTTTTCGCGCACCGTCATATGCGGGTAGAGCGCGTAGGACTGGAACACCATCGAGATGTTGCGCGAGCGCGGCGGCAGGTCGTTGACCATGCGGCCGCCGATCTCGATGACGCCGTCGCTGATCGCCTCGAGGCCGGCGATCATGCGCAGGGTTGTCGACTTGCCGCAGCCGGACGGCCCGACCAGCGCGATGAACTCGCGGTCGGCGACCTCGAGGTCGATGCCGTGCACCACCGCCACCGGGCCGTAGCTTTTGGTGAGGTTCTTGAGCGATACAGTTGCCATGTCAGCCTTTCACCGCGCCGGAAGTGAGGCCGCCGACGAGGTGTTTCTGGACGATGAAGGTAAGCGTGAGCGCCGGTATGACCATCACCACGGCGAGCGCGCACATGCCGCGCCAGTCGATGGTGAATTCGGCCGTATAGTCGAGCAGGCCGACCGGCAGGGTCTTGGAGTTGATCGAGCGCGTCAGCTGCGAGGCGAGCGCGAACTCGTTCCAGGAGGTGAGGAAGGCAAAGATGCCGGCCGAGGCGATGCCGGGCCCGGCCAATGGAAACTCGACCTGCCAGAACGCCTGCCAGCGCGTGCAGCCGTCGATCTGCGCGGCTTCGGCGAGATCTTTCGGCACCTGGCGGAAAAAGCCGTCGATCAGCCAGACGGTGAACGGCACGTTGAGCGCGACATAGACGAGGATCAGCCCGAAATGCGTGTCGATGATGCCAAGCCGCGCAAAGACGAAGAACAGCGGCAGCGACAGCGCGATGCCGGGCACCGTGCGCGTCAGCATCAGGCCGAGGAACATCGCCGACTTGGCGCGAAAGCGGTAGCGCGCAAAGGCGTAGCCGCCGGCCATGCCGATGACGATGGCGATCACCGTCGAGGTCACCGAGATGATCAGCGAATTGCGGAAGTAGTCGAGCACCGGAATGCCGCCCTGGCCGACGCCGCTGAACATGGCGATGTAGGCGTCGAGCGAGAGTTGCTGCGGGATCCACACCGGCGGCTTGGCCATGATTTCGACGGTCGGCCGCAGCGACGACAGCACGATCCAGATGCCGGGCAGGCAGATGACCAGCATGGCCAGGAACAGTCCGATGCCGTGAACGATGCCGAGCGCTTTGTTGCCGACGCGATGCAGGCTGTTCTGGTCCATCCTCACCACTCCGCCGCGATCTGCGTGCGCGCCGCGGCGAGCTTTCGGTAGAAATAGACGGTGAACAGTATCGATAGCAGGATCGAGAAATAGGCCATGGCATTGGCCATTCCCATCCTGGCATCGCCATAGGCGGTGCGGGCGACCAGCGTCCAGACCAGTTCAGTGCGGCCGGCGGGGCCGCCGTCGGTCATGATCTTGACGATGTCATAGGCGCGCGCGACGTCGAGTGAGCGGATGGTCATGGCGATAAAGGCAAACGGCATGATGAACGGCCAGGTGACATAGCGGAATGTCTGCCACGGCGTGCAGCCGTCGACGCGGGCCGCCTCGACCGGTTCGCGCGGCATCGCCAGCAGCCCGGCCAGGATCAGGATCGCGAACACCGAGGTCGACGACCAGATCTCGGCGATCAGGATGGCGATGAAGGCGAGATTGCCGTCGATCAGCCACGGGATGGCGCGGTCAGTCAGGCCGAGCCCCTGCAGGGCGTTGTTCACCAGGCCGATATTGTCATTGAACATGAATTTGAACTGAAAGCCGACGAGGATCGGCGAAAACATCATCGGAAACATCATGATGGTGCGCAGGATCCGCTGGCCGCGCGATGCCTTCTCCACCAGCAGGGCCAGCCCGAGCCCGATCAGCATTTCCAGGTTGAGCGCGACGGTCAGCAGCACCACGGTGCGGGCAAAGGCGACCCAGAAGGCGCGGCTGGTCAGGATGGTGACGTAGTTGCGCGCGCCGATGAAGACCCAGAACGTCTCCGGCCTGGTCAGCCGGAACGGCGTGAAGCTGGAATAGAGCGAAAGCAGCAACGGCACCACCACCACCGCCGCCAGAACGATCACCGCCGGCAGCAGGAGCAGCAATGGCGGCGAAGGTCTCCAGCCTTTCATGGCGATCCGGTTCTGGTTGGTGCCCGGACACCGAAGGCCGCCATCGGCGGCCTGGGATCAAGACAAAGCGTGTTGCGCATGGTTCGTAAAAAGTTCGGGGACGCCGCTCTTCGATGAGCGCGGCGCCCCCTTGGGAGAATGGTCAAAGCTTGCCGGCGTCCTCGAGGATTTGCGTGGCCTTGGCGGCAGCGTCGTCCAGAGCCTGCTTGGAGGTCTTGTCGCCAAGGATGGCGGCCTGCAATTCGGGATAGACGGCGTTGGAGATTTCGATCCATTCAGGTGTCTGCGGCACGGCAAAAGCGTGCTTTGCCTCTTCCTGGAAAGCCGCCAGCACTTCCTTCTTGTAAGGATCATTGGCCGCCTGCTGGATGTCCCAGTCCCACACCGCCGTGCGGGTCGGCAGTGGGCCGCTTGCCGCCTCGAGCTTCTGGCTGTCCTCATTGGTCAGGAACCAGACCAGCGACGCCGCGGCTTCCTTGCTGGCGCAGTTTTCGGTGACCGAAAATCCGTGGTGCCCCGACCAGCCGGTGCGAATGCCGGCCGATCCCTTCGGCGCCACCTTCACGCCGACATTGCCGGCGACCTTCGACGACTTCGGATCGTTGAAGAAGCCTGCCCAGCCCGGCCAGTCGAGGTTGATGGCGACGGTGCCCGAGGCAAAGCCCTGGCCGAGATCGTCCCACAGATAGTTGGTGGTGCCGGCCGGCACCGCCTTGGCCTTGTAGAGATTGACGAACCAGTCGAGCGCGTGCACGCCGGCTTCCGAGTTGAAGGCCGGCTTGCCATCCTTGTCGAGGTATTCGCCGCCGTCGGCGATGAGCATCTCGTAAAAGCGGCCGTTGATCGCCTCTTCCTTGCCGGCGAACTGGGTGCCGTAGAAATCGGGCGGGCTGGCGAAGAATTCCGCCTGCTGGGCGACCTCGTCCCAGGTGTCGGGCGGTGTCAGATCCTTGCCGTATTTGGCCTTGTAGGCGGCCTTCTTGGCTTCGTCCTGGTAGAGGCTCTTCTGGTAATAGAGCGCCGAGACGTCGAACTGCGCGCGCGGCAGCATGACCAGCTTGCCCTCGAGCGTGGAGGCCTTGATCGTCGACGGCACGAAGGCGTCGATCTCCTCCTTCGGCAGCAGCTTGTTGAGATCGGTGTAGATATCAGGATATTGCGGCGCGAAGGACGAGTGGTTCGACCCGACGCACCAGTTGATGCTGCCGGAGGCGATGTCCGACTTGATCTCCTTGTCGAGCTCGAAGTGGTTTTTCTTCGAGATCACGTTGACCTTGGCGCCGGTCAGTTTTTCCCATTCGCCGATGCGCGCGTACAGCCCTTCATATTGCTGGCCGCCGATCAGCTTGGCGTCGATGGTGACGCCGTCGAATTTACCGGGCAGGTCGGCAGCAAGGGCAGCACTCGCACCAAGTGCGAGCAGCGTTACGCCGGCCGACAGGCCGCAAAACAGTTTCGTCATTGGTATCCTCCCAAGAGTCTGCGTCGATCGCGTAGTGAGGTCGATCGGCAGGTTCATTCATATACAAACAAAATATTTATAAGATCGTCAAGCCGAAAGTTCTTCCGGAAGCAACCGTTATGCGTATATGAAATATGAAATTCACTGGAGAAGCCCAATGGCAGAGGACGAGGAAGACGAGCGCTATCGAGCCCCGGCGTTGGACAAGGGGCTCGACATTCTCGAGCTGCTGGCCGGCGTCGACGGCGGCCTGACGCAGGCGGAAATCGCCAAGAAACTCGACCGCAGCCCGAACGAGTTCTATCGCATGCTGGATCGGCTGGTGCGGCGCGGCTATGTCACGCGGCCGGATGGCGACCGTTACTCGCTGACGCTCAAGCTGTTTGGCCTGGCGCAGCTGCACGCGCCGGTGCGCCGGCTGGCTTCCTACGCGACGCCGCTGATGCGCGAACTGGCCGAAACCACACAGCAGGCAAATCAGCTCGTCGTCTTCGATCGCGGTTCCGCGGTGGTGATCGCACAGCAGGAGGCGCCGGATTACTGGGGCATCTCCATCCGCGTTGGCTCGCATATCAGCCTGTTCGACACCGGCTCCGGCCATGTGTTGCTGGCGTTCCGCCCGCCGGAAGAGCGGCAGATGATGATCTCAGAACATCTGCGCAGCACCGACAAGCCACCGCAATCGCCGGAATTCTTCGCCCGCCTCGACCAGATCCGGGAACGCGGCTACGAGATGATGGCGTCGATGCAGACGGCAGGCGTGTTCAACCTGTCGACACCCGTTCTCGGCTCGGACGGCAAGGCGATCGCCGCACTGTCGATCCCCTACATAACCCTGGTCAACGCACCCAAGGCGCCCGACATTACGAGGACGATTGAGCTGCTGCTGGCAGCGACCGAAAAGCTGTCGCAACTGGCGGGATCGACCGTCAAGCAATCGCGATGAATTCTTATTTGAATGAAGATTTTCTCCGTGAGATGATCCCGAAGTCGCCAAGGAGGAGCGCCGCCATGATCTTCGACACCCATCTGCACCTGATCGACCAGTCCGCGCTGCGCTATCCCTGGCTGGCCGGCGTGCCGGCGCTCAACCGCGATTTCTCCTACGACGAATATGCAGTCCAGGCCCGCCGCGCCGGCATCGAGGGCGCATTGCATATGGAAGTCGATGTCGATCCTGCCGACATCGAGGCTGAAACCAGCCGTGTCAAAGCGCTGTCGCGGGAAAAGGCCAGCTTGCTGCGGGGGGCAATTGCCTCCTGCCGTCCGGAAGAGCCCGGCTTTGCCGCCTATCTCGAGCGCCAGCGCGCCGATCCTTTCGTCAAGGGCTTTCGCCGCGTGCTCCACGTCATGCCGGATGAACTGTCGGAAGGCGCGCTGTTTCGTGAAAACATCAAGCGGCTAGCCGGCACCGGCCTGACCTTCGACCTTGTCGTTCTGCCGCACCAGATCCCCAAGGCGATTGCACTCGCCGACCTCGCGCCGGACGTGCAGTTCGTGCTCGACCATTGTGGCGTGCCCGACATCAAGGGTGGTGCCGAGCACCCCTGGCGCGAGCACATGGCGGAGATCGCACTGCGCCCGAACGTCGTCGGCAAAATTTCCGGTGTGGTCGCCTATGCGGATGCCGGATCCTGGACTGTCGAAACGCTGCTTCCCTATGTCGAGCACACCATCGAATGCTTCGGCTGGGACCGGGTCGTCTGGGGCAGCGACTGGCCGGTCTGCACGCTTGGCGGCGGGCTTGCGACCTGGATTGCGGCAACGCACGCGCTGCTTGCCGGCACCAGCACCGATGAACGGCAGCAACTGCTGTCCGGCAATGCCAAGCGGCTGTGGCGTTTGTAGAGCATTTTGCAGCCAAGTGGAATCACTTGGCGTCGCACAAATGCGGCTAAAACGAATAGGTGACCTCAGATCGTCGCCGACACGTGCCGCTCGCGACCGTAGAGCGAAACCAGGAGCACGATGACCAGGCCAAGTGCCGCCTGCACGGTCGAGGGCCGAAAGCCGAGGCCGATCAGCAGTGTGTTGATCTCCGTCAGCACCAGCACGCCGGCAATGGTGCCGAAACAGCTGCCGCGGCCGCCGACAAGGGCGGCGCCGCCGACCACCACTGCCGCGATCGTCTGGAACAGATAGGGCTGGCCGACATCGCCATAGGCAGAGCCGGTGAAGCCGAGCAGCAGCACGCCGGCCGCGGCGGCGAAGAAGGCGCTCGCGGCATAGGTCACGGTCCACATGCGGACTGGATCGATCAGCGCCAGCGGCGCAGCACCTGGATTGCTCCCGAGGGCGTAGAGACGGCGGCCGTATGGCGTGCGCGCCAGCACCAGCGCCACCAGCAAGGTCAGCACCGCGACGCATGGCACCAGCCCCGGCACCGGCAGCGGTCCGACCGAACCGCCGATCGAAACGAAGGCGGAAACCGCGGCAGGCGCCGATCCGGATGGAAAGCCACCGGTCCACAACAGGACGGCACCTTGCACGATCATGCCGATGCCGAGCGTGACGATCAGCGGGTGGATGTCGAGCCCACGTGAGATCAGGCCGTTCAGCGCCCCGATCAGTATGGCGAGCGGGACGACGACTGCGCAGACAAGGGCAAAATTCCAGCCGCCGCCGTAGAGCTGTGCGGCAACGACATTGGCAAAGCCGATGATGAAGGGGATCGACAGATCGATACCGCCGAGAATGACGACTAGCGTCTGGCCGATCGATGCCACCGCCAGCAGCGAGGCGATCACCAGCAGCGCCCGGATGGCGAACGGCTGGGAGTAACCCGGGATGAGCAAGGTGCCAAGGATATGCAAGGCGGCAGCGACGGCAAAGGCACCGGCGACGCGGGCATTGGTGGATTGGAACCAGGT
Organism: Mesorhizobium sp. M0854; assembly: GCF_040319815.1. NCBI lineage: Bacteria > Pseudomonadati > Pseudomonadota > Alphaproteobacteria > Hyphomicrobiales > Phyllobacteriaceae > Mesorhizobium > Mesorhizobium sp. M0854. The sequence continues at coordinate 128,439 of NZ_JAMYOL010000006.1, read as the reverse complement.
CTGGCGCATGCTTCTCAGCCTTTCCCTCCCGAGAGCCGCTCCTGCAACGCCGTCATGATGACGGCCAAAACCAGGATCGCGCCATAGGCGATCTGCAGCACATAGGTGGAGACGTTGAAGGCGGTCAGCACGCTCTGCAGCAGGAAGATGTCGATGGCGCCGATCGCGGCCCCGGCGAGCCCGCCGCGTCCGCCGGCAAGGCTGACGCCGCCGAGCGCCACCGCGGCAATCGCGATCAGCGTGAAGGTTGGCCCGATATTAGGGTCGGCCGAACCGATCAGGGCGGTCAGCATCAGGCCGGCACAGGCGGCAAGTATGCCGGTCATGACATAGGCTATGAAACGTACTTTCGTCACCGGAATGCCGGCCGTGTAGGCGGCGCGGTCGTCGCTGCCCACCGCCATCAGCTGGTCGTAATAAGGCGTCTGTCGCACCAGCCACCAGAACAGCAAGATCAGCGCCAGCGGCAGTGCCGACCAGGGTCCGGCGATTGCCTTCAGCCAGCCCGGCGCCGGCCCGATCGGCGCCGGCAGGACGGTCAGCGTCATGCCGGTGAGGATCAGATAGGTGCCGAGCGTCGCAACGATCGGCTGGATGCGGACGATGGTCGCCAAGAAGCCGTTGGCAGCGCCGACGATCGCGCCGATCAGAAGCGCCGCCGGCACGATGACCAGCGGCGAAGATATGCCAAGCCTGAGAAACAGCACCTGGATCACCATCGCATTGACGAAGCCCATCAATGGCCCGACGGAAATGTCGATGCCGCCGCGCCCGGCGAGGATCACCGGAGCCGAGGCGACCGCTGCGCCGATCAGCGGCGCGGCGAGCCCGATCAGCGCGCCCCAGGCGGCAGGATGGAAGCGCGCCGGATTGAGCAGCAGATTGACCGCGATCAGGATCACCAACAGCACTGCCGCAAAGCCCACGCCGCGCCATCGCGCCGCCATGCGCCGCAAGCCGCTCATGCCGCGCGCCCGAACATGGCGGCGATCACCGTATCGCTTTTCATCTCGTCTCCGGTGATTTCAGCCGCCACCTGCTGTTCGCGGAACACCAGCACGCGATGGCAAAGCAGGAGGATCTCCTCGATCTCGCTCGACAGGATGACCAGAGCCATGCCGTCCGCCGCCAGTCGACGAAACACATCGTAGAGGACATGGCGCGTCGCCACGTCGACACCGCGCGTCGGATCATTGAGGAGCAGGATCGCCGGTTCCAGCGCCAATGCGCGGGCCAGCAGCACCTTCTGCTGATTGCCGCCGGAAAGCGTGGTGATCGGGGCGTCCGGCCGTGGCGCGATGATCGACAGTCTGTCCCGATAGCGTTCATAGCGCTGCCGCCGCGCGGCGAAGCTGAGCAGACCGAAACGCATATCGCGCGACAGCGTCGAGACGGCAAAATTGTCGAGCACCGATTGGGTCGGAAAAATGCCGGTGGTGCGCCGGTCGCGCGGCAAATAGGCGATGCCGCCGGCGACCGCCTTGCGGAAATTGGTGATCGCGCGTGCTCCGGTTGGCGCCTCGACGGTCACCTCGCCGCCGGCCGGGCGTTCCAGGCCGGCCAGCACTTTCAGGAACCGCTCCTGTCCGTGGCCGTCGAGGCCGGCAAGGCCGACGATCTCGCCCGGCGCAATGGTTTGCGTCATGGGGCTTGCGCCCGGCGCGATCACCAGGCCGCGCACCGAAAGGCTGGCGCCATCAGCCATGCGCCAGCTCCGCCGCCGTGCGTGGCGCCATCGCTCTGAGAAGTTCGGATGCGGTGGACGTGCCGCGTTCCTCAGTCGTCACCACGCTGCCGCCGCGCAGCACGGAAATCCGGTCCGAAAGCGACATAACCTCGTCCATGCGATGGGTGATGAACAGGATCAGGCAGCCTTCGGAGGCAAGCTTGCGCATCATGGCAAAGACCGCCTCGCGATCGGCAAAGTCGAGCGCCGCCGTAACCTCGTCAAGGATGAGAATGCGCGGGCTGCGCACCACGGCGCGGGCGAGCACTACCAATTGCTGAACCGCAAGCGGCAATTGCCCGGCCAACTGGTCGAGCGGGATCTCGGTCACCGCGAAGCGCTTCAGCACCGCTTGCGCGCGTTGCCGCCGCTCGGCGCGCGGCACGGTGCGCGTCAGCAGGCCGTCGAGGCCGAGCAGGATATTGTCCGTCACCGAACGGTCAGGCGCGATCAGCACTTCCTGGAACACGGTGGCCAATCCGGCGGTCTGGAACGCTGCCGGCGAGAGGCCGGTAAAGGGCGCTCCGTCGAGCAGGATCGCGCCGCTGTCCGGCTGGACGATCCCCGACAGCAGCTTGACCAGGGTGCTCTTGCCCGAACCGTTCTCGCCCAGGATGGTGTGGATCGTGCCGGCGCGGAATGCGATGGAGGCATTGGCCAGCGCAATCGTTTCGCCGTAGCGTTTCGAGATGGCCTGGACTTCCAGCATGAGCAATCCTGATCGAGAAAGCCGGCACCGCTGGTGCGGAGCCGGCCCTCATAAATGCTACTTGGCGCAGGCGTCCGGCACCTTCGAATAATCCCAGCCCTTGGTCGGTGCCGGATTGGCGAAGTAGGCATCGAGCCACTCCTCCGGCATCGGATCCTTCGGCGGGACCGGGAAGATCGAGACGGCGTCCGGCGTCATGCAGTCCTTGTACCAGGCGCCGAGGTCGGCATTGTGCACCGGCGGAATCGGGATCAGCAGCGTGTTGAGCTTCGCCTTCTGTCCGTCGAGCATGCGCACGCCGACACGAAACAGCGTCTCGGCCGTCCAGTGCGGCAGAACCGCATGGCCTTCGAAGCGGTATTTGTCGGGATTGGCCTTCCAGTAGCCGAGCGCATCGCCGGTGATCGAGCCGGTGATCAGCGGGGCAGGGCGGCCGGCCTCGGCAAAGGCCTCGGCGACGACGCGGCTTTCGCTGCCCGTCGTCCACACCGCATCGATCGGCGCCGGATTGGTGGCGATCGCCTGCAGCACCGCCGTCTTGGTGACGTTGGCCGTCCAGTTGCCGTTGACGCTGCGCGAGACCTTGAGCTTTGAATTTTCGGCCAGCGCCTTGTCGGCGCCCTGGCGCTCCTGCACGACGATCGGGTGACCGGCAATGCCTTCGACCAGAAGCACACTGCCGCCGTCCGGCATTGCTTTGCCGATCGCGGTCATCATGTCGTAGCCCCAGCGCGCATAGTTGGAATCGACGTTGATCGCATTCGGGCTGGTCACCGACCCAGCTGCCGTGATGAAGGGGATGCCGGCTTTGGCTGCGGCATCGATGGCATCGTCCAGCGCCGTCGCCGAGCCGGGGATCGAGGTGATGATCGAGCATTTCTTGTCGATGAAGGCGCGGATCTGGTTGATCTGCTGACTGGCGTCGTTGTTGGAATCCGACACCTCGAAGCTCGCCACGGTGCCGTCGGCGATCAGCCCGTCGACCAGCCGCTTCAACTCCTTGGTCACGGTGACGCGCCACGGATTGCCCTGGTAGGACTCGGAGTGGCACCATTTCCAAGGCTTTGACGGCGGCGTGAAATTATCCCAGGCCGACGGCAGCACCTTTTGCGGCGCGCCGTCATATTGTGCCTTCAGTTCGGTCGGCAATCCAGCAATCACGCCCGAAACGTCTTCAGCGCAGGCTATGGTCGTGACCGATGCAAGTGCGGTTGCGGCCATAAGGCCGCGGATCAGGCTGTTCATGTTCTCCTCCGTTCGGTTGTTCAGGCTCCTCCGCCGGCAACGCCGGACACCTGCGTCGAAAGGCTCTCCCGAAACAGGCGATTGAGATCGGCAACGACGCGAGCGGCATTGTGCCTTTCGCTCAGGCCGAGATTGATGCGATCGGACGCCGCCTGCTGGAACGCCATGTAGCCGTCGTGCCGCGGCCTCACCGAGGCACCTTCGAGCGTAGCCCGCGTGTCCTTGTAGAAATTGCCGGCGGCGGCGTTGACGGCGGCATCCGCCCAGGCTGCCGCATGGCCGGGCTGGCCGCCGGCCGAGGCGTAGGGGCCGCGCTGCACGTCACCGCTGGCGATCCAGTAGGCGAAGTCGATTGCTGCCTGTCCGGCCTTCGAGAAGGCCGACACGGCGATGCCGGTCCCGCCGAGCGCCGAGCCTTTGGGGCCGGCATTGCCAGCGGCCGGGATATCCGCGAAAGCCAGGCGGGTGGGTCGAAACCCGGCGATGGCATAGGAGACATAGCCATAGATCAGCGGCGCGCAGGCGATCCGCGAGCCGGATCCGGCCATTTGCTCCAGAACCGCGATCGGATCCATGCCAAGACAGGCCGGGTCGACGAGGGCTGCGATCTCGCGCATCATCTCGAAGACCTGCTTGCCCGCTGCCGGATCCACGTGGTCGCCAGGGCCTTCACCGGCGGGCCGGCCGAGATTGCCGGCAAGCGTGTAAAACACCATCAGCGAATGCGGCGGCCTCAGCGGCAACAGCACGTGGCCTTGCCGCGCCAGATCGAGGGCATCGGCCCAGCTCGCCGGCGCAGCCGAAAGCATGTCGGGCCGCCATGCCTGCACCTGGCTGGCCGCGTCGATCGGAAACGCCCACTGCCGGCCTTGCCAGTTGTAGCTCGGAAAGGACCGGCCGACACTGCCCGCCGCAAGTGCCGCGCGTTCGGCTTCCCGGCCGGCGACATCGAGCGGCGCCAGGCAATTCTCGGCGGTGATCTGGCCGACATGCGGATGGTCGACGACGATCAGGTCGTAGGCACGGGCCAGTTCCTCGACCGGGAAGGATTCGAAATCCTGCAGGGAGCGCTTGTCCCATTCAACGGCGATGCCTGTTTGTTGCTCCCACAGTCTCGAACAGGCGACCATCGGGTCATAGCCGCGCGGATGGCTCCAGGTCATGCCTTTGAGCGTGACGTCGCTCACAGCCCGAACTCCGCGCGGATTTTTGCGCTGTGCTCGCCGATGCGTGGCGCGGCCCGCTCGACCTTCGCGCGGATGCCGTCTACCCTGAGCGGCGAGCGCGTGGTGAGGATCGAAACGTCATCCTCGCGCGTCACCGTCTGCAGCATGTCGAGGACCTGGAAGCCTTCGCTGGCCATCATCTCCGGCCAGGTCAAAACCTTGGCGCACCAGATGTCGGCAGGCTCGAGAATGGCAAGCCATTCGTCGACCGTCTTCGTTGCGATCTTTTGCGCGATGATCGCCTTGATCTCGTCGCGGGCGGTGAACCAGGTCGACGGCTGGTCGCGATAGGGCGCAAGCTCCTCGAGCCCGAGGAGATCGGCGAGTTTCGAGATCGGCGTCATGGCGATCGCCAGATAGCCGTCCTTGGCCGGATAGACGCCGTAGGGCGCCGAGAGATAGGCGTGCGCGCTGCGGAAGCTCGACCGCCGCGGCAGCCGGCGCCCGTCATTGAGATGCGTGGTCAGCACCTCGAACTGGAAGTCGACCAGCGCTTCGAGCAGGCTGGTCTCGACATGGCTGCCCTTGCCGGTCACGCCGCGCCGCACCAGTGCGGCGAGGATGCCTTGCGCGGCGGCGGAACCCGCCAGCATGTCGGCGATCGCCAGGCCGAAGGGCACCGGCCCCTGGTCCTCGTCGCCGTTCAGCCACATCACGCCGGAGCGGGCCTGCGCCAGCAGATCCTGCCCCGGCCGCTTGACCCACGGGCCTTCCTCGCCATAGCCGCTGATCGAGGCATAGACCAGGCGCGGATTGATCTTGCGCACCGCCTCGTAATCGAAGCCCAGGCGTTCGATGACGCCGGGCCTGAAATTCTGGATCAGCACGTCGGCCCTGGCCAGCAGGCCGCGCAGCGCCGCAAGGTCGGCCTCGTCCTTCAAGTCGATGGCAAGGCTTTCCTTGGCGCGGTTGATCGCATGGAAAATGGTGGAATCGCCGCCGATCTCGGTGTCGCTGAGATAGAGCCGGCGCGACAGGTCGCCGCCGTCAGGCCGTTCGATCTTGATGACCCGAGCGCCGAGGTCGAGCAGTCGCAGCGAGCAGTAAGGCCCGGACAAGAACTGGCTCATATCGACAACGATGAGCCCGGTCAGCGGCAGTTCGGCAATGGCAGCCATTGCCTATTTCTCCGTCTTACCGGCGAAATCGGCCGGATTGCGGTACTTCACCGTCTGCAGGTGCTCGCAATAAAGCACGAGCTCGCCTTCACCCTTGAAGACTTCATAGCTGGCGCGGATCAGCCCCATTTCCTTGTATTTTGGCTTCTTGTCGAGGTTGGAGCGGATTGAATAGATCGTGTCGCCTATGAACACCGGCTTGATGAAGCGCAATTTGTCGTAGCCATACGAAAAGGCGTTGATGCAATTGGTGGCGACGAGACCGAGCCCGGCCGAGAACACGAAGGCCCCTGCCACCAGCCGCTTGCCGAAAATGCCTTGCGTCTCGGCGAACATCTGGTCCTGCACGTATGGATGGATGTCGAGCACCAGTGTGTTGAAGAGATGGCTGTCGCCCTCGGCAATGGTCCGGCGCAGCGAGCGGATCTTCTGGCCGACCGGCCAGTCTTCGTAGAACCAGTTCTCCGCGTTCCAGACGGGAAGGTCAGCGTGATCCCTAGGCATGTTGGCGGGGTGTGTCGATGCCACGCCCACGGTTGGCGCGAAACCACTCATGACGACTTCCTCTGGGAGCGGGAATCGTCCATCAGGGCGCGCCGCAGACCAGCGAAATGCATGATCGATCCTCCCGTCAATCTTCTTTTGTGAATAGTATTTTCACATATGGGGTTGTGTTGCAAGCGTGAACAGGCGAAATTTTGCCTGCTCCGTCGGGGCCAATGCCGGCGGAACAAGGGAGGAAGTGATGCAGAATGCCTGTCTGGTTTTCGTCGGCAGCCTCAATCGCGACGCCCCGTATTTTCAGGGCGCGCGCGGCATCGGGCTGGGTGTCTACAGTTTCGACGAAGGGACGCTGCAGACGAAGAAACTGGCCGAGACGGGAGACATCGACAATCCCACCTTCCTGTCGGTGACGCCGGACGGCTCCCAGATCTATGCCAACTCAGAAGTGTTCACCTGGCGCGAAGGGGTGGTCTCGGCCTACCGTTTCGACAGGCAGGCCGCCACGCTGTCCTACATCAACAAGCAGCCGACGCTGGGCAGCATCACGGCGCACAACACCATCACGCGCAACCGAACGAAGCTGCTGGTCGCCAATTACGGCATGGGCGAGGGCGGCCCCGATCGCTCGGTCGTGGTTTATGGGTTGGGTGAGAATGGCGGCCTGACAGCGCCGTTGTCGAGCGTTGCCCATAGCGGGACCGGGCCAGATCCTGCCCGCCAGGAGCGGCCGCATGCCCATAGCGTAACCGAGACGGTTGCCGGCGGCATGGCAATCGTCGCTGACCTCGGCATCGACCGGCTGGTGTCCTATCGCATCGGCTCAGACGGCAGCCTGACGAAGCTCGCCGAGTCGGCGCTTGCGCCAGGCGCGGGTCCGCGCCATCTCGCACTGCATCCGGGCGGTCGCTTCGTGTTCGTCATGAACGAGCTGGATTCGACGGTTGTCTCGCTGGCGCTGGACGAAGCATCAGGCAAGCTTACGGCGATCGACAGCAAGCCGGCCGTGCCGCCCGAGGCGCGCGACGGCAATCACTGCGCCGACATCCAGATCTCGCCTGACGGCCGCTTTCTCTACGGCTCCAACCGCGGCCATGACAGCATTGTGGTGTTTTCGATCGACCAGCAAACCGGCAGGCTTGCCCTTGTCGGCTATACGCCTTGCGGCGGCGCCACGCCGCGCAACCTGGCACTGACGCCCTCGGGCGGCCATCTGTTCTCGGCCAACCAGAATGCCGACCGCATCTCGATTTTCGCCCGTGATGCCGCAACCGGCCGGCTGACCGACACCGGCCGATCCATCGATATTGGCACGCCGATGTGCGTGAGGATCGTGCGTTGAGCGCTGGCGGGTGAAAATTCCGCCAGTACCATGGCCATAAGAACGTGTCGTTTCAATACGAGTGTCGGGACGCCCGTCGCGCGAGATAGGGAGCCACCAGCGCGCGTATGTCTGCGGCCGCTACGTCACCGGCAGCACGCAATGCGCGCTCGTAGCGCCCATATTCGTCAACTGCGCCTTCGAAATCATTGCGGCACAGTTGCTCCTTTATCAGCGCTTTGCAGATCGGTCCGGCATCTGGATAGAAGTCCAATACCCCTAAATATATCGCCCGTGCTTTGTCGGCTTGGTCGGCCGCCTCCAGCCGCTGGCCGAGCCGCAGCCCAAGATCGATCAGTTCGCGACGCACGCGCTCGCAAGTCGGGAGCGACCAGGAAGCGGTTCGCTCGTGCAACAACAACGGACCCGGGAATGCATGGAAGAGCGCCTCCGCGTCTGGCCGCAATCCCTCCGCATTGACCTTTGCGACAGTCTTGAGCCGTGCTTCCCAGTCGGCGAGGTCGACCCAGACCTTATCCGATGCAAGGCGAAGCTTGCCTTCGCGCTGGACGATGAGGTCGGTCCGTCCCAACAGCTTGCGCAGCCGATGAAGCGCCTGGTCGCACGCCGCCCGCGCCTGGTCGCCGTCGAGGTTGGGCCACAGCCAGTCCTGAATGGTCTCCAGCGAGCAGGTATTTTCCTTTGAGATCGCCAGCACTCGCAGGATGTCGAGGGCCTTCGTCGGCGGCTTCGCGCCGAGCGCGAGAGGGTTTGCATCGAGTTCGAGCCGAAAGCCTCCGAGGACGTGGACCCTGAGCGGCCAGGGCCAGGCGGCGGGCCGCCGGGGCGGCGGCTCGAGCCGGCGTTCGCGGATCAACGACCGGCAGAACTCGGGCTCGATGCCGCGCTCAAGCGCATCGCCAAGCAGTTCGGCGAGCAATTCCGGGACATTGAGCAGCACCATTGGCCAGCTGATGTCGCGCAGCGCTTCCAGGAAGGCCTGCAGCCGGTCGCCATAGTGCGGATCGTCGCTCCACAGGTTCTCCAATGCGGCCGCTGCCAGAATGCATATCTCGGTTCGCTTGTGGGCGCCGCCGTCCAGCCGCGGCAGCAGATCGCTGAGAAGCACGGCGGCTTCGCGCGGCTTCCTGTCCGCCAGCAGCACCTGGAACTGCGTGATGTAGTGCGGCCAGCGCTCGATCATCGGCTCGTTGGCCGCCTCGATGGCAGTCATGAAGCGCTCGCAATCCTGGTAAGCGGCCGTGAAATCGCCTTGCCTGGCATGGAGCGCGGCGTGGCAATCGGCGACGACGGCGACCTGCGTGGTGAAACGGCTGTCGGCGATCTCGGCCAAACGCTCGACCACTTGGTGGAACTCGGCAAAATCGTTGCGGACCTTCATCTGCATTTGCAAATGATAGAGCCCCCCGAACTCCACGCCCCTCAGCGATTCGCGCTCGCCAATCGCGATCGCCGCCCGCAACGCCGCTTCGGCCGACGGATAGGGAAAATCCCTTCTCTTGTAGGGAAAATAACGTCCACTTTCCGCACCAAAGGCGACCAGCCACATGCCGAGAATCCAAGGCAGCACGCTCTTGTCACTCAAATCGTCAACGACGCTGTCGACGGCCTTGGCGAACAGATCGGCGCGCATGGTCGATACCGAAAGATCGATCAGCGTTTCGCTGGCAAGCAGCCGCAATCCGCTCGGATCGTGCTCGGGATTCCGGGTCAACCGCTCCAGGAGTTCGGTTTCGAGTGCTTGTCCGGCGGGGCTGCTGCGATAGCAGTCGTCGCCGAAGTTCAGCGCCCGCATCATGCCAATGCGTACCAGCATCGCTTCCTCGGAAGGTAGTTCCGGAAGCCCGCGTTCGATCAGCTCGAACGCCCGTCGCGTCCACATGGACAGACCTTCGTACGTGCGCCAGCTGGCAGTCTTGACCAACACCGCCCGCGACACAGTGAGGCACAGGCCGCGCAGATCGTCGGCCTCGCCAAAGGCTTGCCACGCCTTGGACAGCCAACGCTCCGCCGCGGCGTCGTCGGGCATGTGGGCCACGCCCAGCCAATAGAAATGCCAGCCATTCATGATGGTTTCCGGCAATCGGCCGCACCACTCGATGAAGGTCGCGCGGCTCCCTTGCGCCAGCAAGTCCTCTGCGCGGCTCAGCAGCAGGTCGCTCGCTTGGTCCCAGTCGTCGGCCTGTAAGGCGAGGCGTATGGCTTCGTCATGACGGCCCGCCCCCGCAAGGACCTTCGCCGCCTTTCGCCGGAGCGATTGCTGCTCTTCCCTGGCAATTTGTTGTGCGAAACGACGCTCGAGGAAGTCGCGCAAGAGGTCATGAAGGTGAAAGATATCGCGGTTGTTTTCCGAGCGCGTGACCAGAAGCTGTCGCCTGTAAAGCCTGTCGAGCAGCTTTCCTGCTTCGCCCGACCCGATCATCTCGTCAGCCAACCCGGCGCTGATTTCGGGCAGCAGATTGAGTTTCAGCAGCATGTCCTGGTTGACGGAGGGAAGGGAAAGGAAGAAATGACGACCGAGAACGTCGGGCAGCACGTTCTGCCCGCCGGGGACCGTCTCCGTTGTGCCGTCCAGTCCGGCTTTGGTGCCTTGGTCCGCGAGCAGGACGAGCCCGACCGCCCAACCGCGCGCCGCCTCGACATCGACCCGAGCGGCGTCCCTCGAACGCAGGTGGACGAGATCGCGCGCTTCCGCGGTCGAGAATTCGAGCACGTGGCGGTCGATGACAGCCATTTTGCCCTTGAGAATGAGGTCGCCCAATTCCTCCTGGGGCAGCGTGCGTGAGACACAGATGCAGCGGACGGTGTCAGGAAGTTCACGGAACATCTCGGAAAGCACCGCCCGAAATTCTGCGGTATCGGCGTCGTGCAAATCATCGAGCACCAGAATTGTGCTAGGCTTTAGCCGAGCGAAATAGGCTCTGGAAAAGCGCCTGGCGAACTCCTTCGGCTGCTCGGCATACTCGACGCCGAAGACCGGCATGTCTCCAGCCGAGACTGAGTCCAGCGACTGCGCCAGATATTGAAAGAACCGCGCTATATCCTGGTCGCCCTCGTCGACACGGTACCATATGTGCGGCGCCTCGACGCTTTCGAGATAATCGATGACCGCGGTCGTCTTGCCGTAGCCGGCCGGTGCCGCCACCCAGCATACGCCCGACCGCGACACCCGATCGATCGCTTCGAGAACGCGGTTCCGCCTCAATATCCTGGCGCTGCGCGGCGCCGCCAGCTTGGCGATCCGGCCTGTGCCCGAGAGCGGTTGCGTCGCATCGGCTTCAAAGGCGTCTAAGGCGGCCATGGGGGCTCCCGCTCGACCAATCATCGAGCGACGGTCGTGCTGCCATGACCGTCCCGCCGATCCGATTGACGTTAGCCTAGCGCAGTCATGCGACAATTCGTGGGGGCTTCGTAGATGAAGCGGCACTGGCTGATCCCGGGACGGCGGATCTCGATGGTTGCGCAACCTGAAACTGGGCAATGGACGGCGGGCGAAGCTCGCACCCGGTCTTCGACCGTCGGCTCCAAATCCGGTAGAAGACCTGATCATGGCTATTCCCTCCGATTGGCAAGCTCATGGGCTGCCTGGCAGTCCTTTCCAAACGCACGAGCTCATCCTGTGCGCAGTGGCATCCGCGCACATCGGTACGGTCACCTAGTTTCCCGGCGATTGATCTCCCAGTTTTCGCAAGCGTGCCTAGTTTTCAAGGCTTGTTGGGCGCCCGGGTCTTCGGTGCCTTACGCAACCGGAAATCGGGAAGCGGACGGGACCGGATTGTGCGAGGGGATGGGCGACCGGTGGATCCCGCACTCTGTTTTCGACAATCCGCTCCAGCGGCCCGCGCGCGGATTGTCCGCACTGCCGCACGCGACGGTGCAGGGCGCACAACCGATCGAGAAATAGCCGTTTTCGATGAGCGGATGCCGGGGGAGGCGATGATGGTCGAGATAGACCTCGATCTGCTGCCGGGTGAAGCGGGCGAGCGGCTCGATTTTCAGGCGTCCGTCAGTTTCTTCCAGCGTCGCAACATCCGTGCGAACTCCGCCATGATAGCGCTTGCGGCCGGAAATCCAGGCCTTGAAACCGCTCAGGGCCTTCTCGAGCGGCAGCACCTTGCGGATGTGGCAGCACCGGTCCGGATCGCTGCGGTGCAGCGATCCAGAGCCGTCGAGCACCCGCAGGACATTTGCCCGGGGCGTGACGATGCGCACGTCGGTGAGGCCGAGCAAGGCCGTCAATTGCGTACGATAGGCGACCGTTTCCGCAAACAGCTTTCCGGTATCGAGCGTGACGATGGGGAGCGACCTGTCGATCGATGCGGCCATGTGCAGCAACACCGCAGATTCCGCGCCAAATGAGGAGACGAGCGCTACCTTTCCGCGGAACAAGTCGGTGACGAGTGGCGCCAGCAGCTCGGGTCCGTCGAGATGGTTCAGCTCCGCGATGATGCCTTCATGCATGGCGATTCGGTCCGGTTTTGGCGTGACGCGGCCGGTTCATAGTCTGCTCACGAAATCGAGGATCGCCTGGCGGTCGGCCTCGTCCAGGCCGAAGAAGCGGTCGCGGACGATCTGCGCCGTGCCGCCATGCGCGAACACTGCATCGCGCAGTGTGGTCGCGCGGCCGTCATGTAGGAAGCGCTGGCGCAGGCGGATGCCGACCAGCGGCGTTGTCCGCCATTCGGCGCCGATGGCGTTACCCTGGATGATCTTGTCGTCGAGCGCCGATCCCATGTCGTGCAGCAAAAGGTCCGAGTAGAGCCTGACTTCGCCGTTTGTGCCCGCCAGCGCCGGCACATGGCATTTGGCGCAGCCGACCGAAGCGAAGAGCCTTCCGCCATCGCTGGCCAGCATTGCGCTTTCGCTCGAGACCGACGGCGAGGCCAGGAAGCCGGCCGAGAACGGGATCAGTGCGCCATAGGCCAGGGTTGCCGACAAAAGCACTCCGCTGGAGCCGAGGCCGATCAGGCGCCACGCACCGCCGGCTTCGCCGAGACGGCCGATGCGTGTGGTGACCCCGAGCGCGACCATCACCATCAGGAACAGGAACTGGTCGACGTCGAGAATGCCGCGGCGCAGTTGCGGATCGAGCGTGATTTGCGAATTGAGCATCACCACGCCGATGAAGGCGACGATGAACCACGGGAACGGGATCGGCGTTGCTCCGGGCGCGCTCTTGCGGCCGCGAAAGAACGTGCCGATGGCCAGCAGAAGCGGGATGAGCATCAGCACCTTGCTGAGCTTGACGAGGGTAGCGGTGTTCAGCGCCCCGTCCGAGACTGCGAAGGAGGCGCCGTAGACCTGCGCCAGTTCGAAGATGCTCGCGCCGACGAACACGCCGTAGAGCCGGTCGTCGAGATGCGGCAGCCAGCCGCCCAGGAACATCACGGGATAGACGAGCAGCGCCGCGGTGCCGCTGAGCGTGATCAGGGCGATCGCAACCCCCGCGCTCTGGTCGCGTGCGCGCATCAGCGCAGCCACTGAGAGAATGGCGGCTGCGCCGCAGACGGCGCTTCCGACCGCGACCAGCAACGCGATCTCGGCCTCCAGCCTGAACAGCCTACGTGCGATGGCGTAGAGCAAAGCCGCGACCAGGATCAGTTCGATGGCCGCCACCGCGAGCGGCATCAGCCCGAGATCGAGGAACAGTCGCGTCGTGATGCGGAAGCCGACAAGGACGACCGCCAGGCGCAACAGGTAGCGCTTGGTGAAGTCGAGCCCCGGGCGCAGGACGTCGGGGCAGGCAAAGCTGTTGCCGATCAGCAGCCCGAAGAGCATGGCGACGAGGACCGGATTGCGCGACAGCGGCTCGCCCAATCCGCCGGCAATCCAGCCGCCCGCAAGGGCGAGCGCGGCCGCCACGGCTATACCGGGCAAGATCGAGTGCGCTTGTTCCGGCGCATGCGAAAACGTCAGGGCGATGCTCATCGCCTGGCCTCCTCGGCCGGGGTGAGCGTTCGCAGATAGGCAGCCACCGCCTCGATCTCTCCGGACCCTTGTTCGACGGGTTGCGTGTCCGTCCCGCTGTGGCCGGAGACGACGCTGGTGATGCCGAGCTCCCTGGTGAAAGCGTCGGCGACCGTCTCTTCGAGGATCGCAATGTCGGCCTTCCAGCCATAGCGGCCGACGCGCGTCGCGCCGTTGGCATCGAGGACATAGTGCGGGCGGCCCTTGATCCCGTCGCCTTTGCTGACTGCCTGCGCCTCGATGACGCTGTCGGGTATGTCGTCTATGCCAGCGACGCCGTAGAGGCTGGGCGGCATGCGCAGCGAGATGACATTGGCCTGCTGCGGCAGTGCAGCCGGTTCAGCCGCGATGCCGGCACCATCGCGCAGCATGTAGCGCCGGGCGACCGGGCTGTTGGGATGATCGATCGGGACCGTGCGCCCGGATCCCGGATCCATATGGGCTATCCTGCGCGCGAAACGGTTCTCATCCGCGCTCGCACCGCCGGGGCCGGGATGACAGGACAGGCAGGACGTCGCATTGAACAATGGTCCAAGACCGGTCCGCGGCGTGAAATCGGTCTGAAACAGCTCCCTTCCGCGAGCGGCGAGATCGGGGTTGGCGGCAGCATTTTGCGTCTGCTGGGCCGTCGCCGACACGCCGTGCTCGTCAAAAGCAGGGACCTCGAGCAGCGCTCCGTCGCGGCCGGGAAATCCGGGAAGCTCGCCGCCTATCGTTATCCAGATCCGCTGCGCGTCCGCCGACATTGCGATGGCTCGCAGGCGATCGCCGCCGAGAGGCCCAAGGCCAGGGATGTCGATCGTCGCTCGGGCGAGAAGCCGGCCGTCCTGGCTTATGCGCAGCAGCGAGCCGTCGCCGCGATTGGCGACGAACAGGTCCGACCCCCCGGCAAGCGTCGTATCGCTCGAAAAGTGCGGATTGGCGATCTCGGGGACAGCGGCGGCAATGTCGACTGGACGATCGAATTCCGGCAGCGAGACCATGCCAGCCCCGGCGACCGTGAAATGCCGCCGGTCGTCTTGCAGTTTCAGCAGCACCAGCCGGTCGCGGCCGGGGTCGGCGATGTAGAGAACACGGTCCGGGTTCCACTTGAAGGCAATGCCGATGACGCCGGGATCGTCGCCGCTGTTGCGGCCCATGCTCACCGTGCCAGGGCCGGCTAGGCCGTCGACACCGTCCTGGACATGGATCTGGACCACGCTGCCGTCCGCAGTGACCGCGCCGAACACGGCAAATCCGCTGCCGTCCGGTGACGGGCCGAGAAACGCCGTTCCGAGCGCACCGGTCTGCAGCCCGCCGGGCGTCAGTTGGCCGCTTGCCCGGTAGTTCAGCCGCTTCGCCAGCCATCCGTTGGCCAGCCAGCCGCTCGCCAGCCATCCAGTGGGTTGAGCGATCTGCGCTTGTTCGCGATCGGTAGACCGGCCGGCGAACACGCCGCCGGCCTCGCGGCTTGGCGCATTGTCGAGCGGGGCTCCGTCGGGGTCGACGACGGTGACGCTGCCTTCGCCGGCCAATCCGTTCGGCGCGTTGGCGATCCAGGGCCTTCCAAAGGCGTTGTTGATCGAGATGTAGCGCGGTCCGGATGCCGCCGCCAGCCGCGCCGTTCGAGCCTGGCCATTGTAGCGCCGGTTGAGGAATGGCTCGCTCTGCGCCGTGTAGAGCTGGACTGGGCTCGCTCCGCCATAGTCGGCTAGATCTTGGTCGGTGAGATCCTGCGGAACCAGGATCGTGCCCGATTTGTCGCCGCGCGGATCGATTGACAGGATCGCGCCAGGTTTGAATACGAGAGCGCCTGGTGTCGCGCCGAAATTGCTGCCTACCGCGACCAGAACCCTAAGCGGATCGAGCACACGTCCTTCGCGCGTGGTCAGCAGGAATTCCGGATTTCCCGGTATCGGTCCGCCATTATGAAAACGCCCCACCTCGCGCACGCCGGCCACGCCCGGCAGCCCGACGGCGACGATACGGGCGCCCAGGCGCCAGGCGGAGATGTGATCGCTGGTGAAGCCCACCGTCGGCAGCAAGATGAAAGACACCGCTGTCATTCCGGAGATAATCCGGCCAAACGAAAGGTCCAGCGAGGCGCAGCTTCCTCGCGACCGACGAGTTTTGACGAAATCCATAAGCACCGCGGCAAGGCCCTTGCGCATTGCGACATCCCCGGCTCGATACCTCGATGCGTCTACATGCGGCCCCGAGCATGTGACGCTTATCTCGACGCAATCATTGAGCGGGTGCACTTACGTATCGTGTACGGCACCTCAACCGCCGGCCGTATCTTGCGCTTTGGGGGAAGGCGTGCGGCCGCGCGCGCTTCGCAAGGCAAGCGCTTGTCGGGCAAAGGTGATTATGGGCATGGCGAGGTTGCCGCGAACGGCAAATTTTCAGAACTCGAGCGCCTGCCTGAGTGCCGGGCCGCTCCTGACGCGCAAATCGAGGTCGGCCTCGATATGGTCGATGTGGTGCAGCATCAGCGCGCTGGCGCGTTCGGCATTGCCATTTTCCAGCGCCTCGAGGATCTGCGTGTGTTCGTTGTGGCCGCAGCTCGAGATGCCCGAGCGGCCATAGAGTGCGATCACCAGCGATGAACGAGCGACCAATTCCTCCATGAAGCGCTGCAGGATGACGTTTCCCGCGACCGACGCCAGAAGCAGGTGAAAATCCCCCGACGCCCTGATCTCCGATCGCCTTGCGTTCGGTCCGCGTTCGGCGATGAAACGGCCTTCTTCGTCGAGCTGGGCCTTGAACGCGGCGACATGCGCCGGCGTCATCCGTCCGGCGGCGGCGATCGCGATGCCTGGTTCGATGAGCCGGCGCGAAGCAAAAACCTGCCGCGCTTCCTCCGGCGACGGATTGGCGACGAAGGCGCCGCGATTGCGCTCGGTGCGCACCAATCCCTCGAAGGAAAGCATCTGCAGTGCGGCACGCGCCACGGTGCGGCTGACATCGAACAGCGTGCCGACTTCGCCTTCGGAAAGCTTTGTTCCCGGCGCCAGCCGGCGATCGACGATCGCGTCGCGCAACTGGTCGCGGATCGCCTGCGCGCGATCCTCGTTGGCGGCCTCGATAGCAGGGAAGGTCTGGTCGGCAATGTTCATGGCAGTGGTCCTGCGTTCTTCTACCCCGAATCGCATCGCTTGGACGAGAGACAAAGTGAATACAGAGATGAAAAAGATTGCATACGATCTTTGCGAAGATCGGCGGCAATCGCCTATAATTTGTGCACTGCACAAGGCCGACGTATCGGCAGCTACATAGAGGCGGCCCTGATTTCTTCGAGGATTCAGTCAGTTGGTGCGGCGGCGCGCAACTGGCACGCATGATGCTTTGGCTAATCCGACCAAAGGGGAAGCTGGATGTCCAAAGCCGCCGAAATCGACATTGTGTCCGTTTCGAAAGTCTATGGCGCGACGACTGCCGTCGAAGGCATCAGCCTGAAAATCCCTGCGGGAACCTATTGCTGCCTGCTCGGTCCGTCCGGCTGTGGCAAGACCTCGACGCTGCGCATGATCGCCGGGCACGAGAGCATATCGAGTGGCGACGTGCGTCTCGGCAACACAGTGGTCACCGACCTGCCGCCGGCCAGGCGCGGCACTGCCATGATGTTCCAGTCCTACGCACTGTTTCCGCATCTCGACCTGATCGACAATGTCGCCTTCAGCCTGAAGATGAAAGGCGTCGGCAAGGAGGAGCGCCGCGCCAAAGCGCTCGACATGCTGAAGCTGATGCAGATGGAGGCCTATGCCAGCCGCCGCCCGGCGCAGCTTTCCGGCGGGCAGCAGCAGCGCGTTGCCCTTGCGCGCGCCTTGATCACCGATCCCGAGGCGCTATTGCTCGACGAACCGCTTTCGGCGCTCGATCCTTTCCTGAAGATCCGCATGCGAGCCGAACTGAAGAAGCTGCAGACGTCGCTCGGCATCACTTTCGTCCACGTCACCCACAGCCAGGAAGAGGCGATGGCGCTGGCCGACCTGATCGTGGTGATGAACGACGGCCGTATCGAGCAGGCGGCGCACCCTCGCACGGTGTTCGAGCGGCCGGCCACGGCATTCGTCGCTCGTTTCATGGGCGACCACAATGTCATCTCCGGGCGCGTCGCCGGCAGTCGCGACGGCATGGTCGTTTTCGATGTGCCCGGCGGCGTCACGCTCGCCGCCAGCGGGCAGGGCAGGGAGACCGGGGAACCCATCGACATCGCCATTCGCACCGACCACGTGCGCATCGGCGAGCCGCCGGCAGCCGGGCTCGGCTTCACCGGCATTATTGCAAACGTCGAGTACCGCGGTTCGACCGTGAAGCTCTCGGTCAATGGCGCCGGCATCGAGGATTTCACGGTGATCGTCGACGACACCAGCTTCTTCGCCAGGCCGGTTGCCGTCGGCGACGCAGTGCCGATCGCCTGGGACGCCGAGGACGCGATCGTCCTTGGCCGTCTCGATTCCTGAAATCCAGCATAACCAACCAAAACAGGGGAACTGAACATGACCAACACCACCGACAAGAAGACTGGAATATCGCGACGTTCGCTGCTCAAGACAGGTGCCGCCGCCGTCGGTTTCGCCGCCGGTTCCGGCGCCATATCAGGCTTTCCGACCATCTGGGCGCAATCGAACATCACGCTGCGCCAGTTCGGCACCGGCGTATCCAACCTCAATGCCATCGCCGACAAGTGCAAGGCCGACCTCGGCATCACGCTGGAGATGACAGCAACCGATTCCGACGCCGCCGCGCAGCGCGCTGTGACGCAGCCCGACAGCTACGACATCGCCGACATCGAATACTGGATCTGCAAGAAGGTGTTCCCGACAGGCGTCCTGCAGCCGATGGATGTCAGCAAGCTGAAATATTACGACGAGCTGGTGCCGCTGTTCAAAACCGGCAAGCTGACGCCGGACAGCGTCATTGCCCAGGGCACCGCGCCGCATACCGTCGGTTACGTCGAGGCGCAGGACAGCAAGGTCTTCGCCAAGGCGCCGACCAACTGGTTCACCATGGTGCCGACGATCTACAATGCCGATACGCTCGGCATCCGCCCCGACCTCGTCGGCCGCGATATCACCACCTGGGCCGACATCATGGATCCGGCCTTCAAGGGCAAGACCGCCATCCTCAACATCCCGTCGATCGGCATCATGGATGCGGCGATGATCATGGAGGCAACGGGCAACATCAAATACGCCGACAAGGGCAACATGACCAAGGAGGAGATCGACAAGACGATCGACTTCCTGATCAAGGCCAAGCAAGCCGGCCAGTTCCGCGCCTTCTGGAAATCCTTCGACGAGAGCGTCAACCTGATGGCTTCAGGCGAAGTCGTAATCCAGTCGATGTGGTCGCCGGCCGTGGCCGCGGTCCGCTCCAAGGGCATCGCGTGCCGGTTCCAGCCGCTCAAGGAAGGCTACCGGTCCTGGGGTGGCGGGCTTGGCCTGGCAGCCCATCTCTCCGGCGCGGAACTCGATGCCGCCTATGAATACATCAACTGGTACACGTCCGGCTGGGTTGGCGGCTATCTCAACCGTCAGGGCTATTACTCGGCCAACATGGTGTCGGCCAAGAAGTTCATGTCCGAGGACGAGTGGGGCTACTGGATCGAAGGCAAGCCGGCAAAGGGCGATATCCTGTCGCCGGACGGCAAGGTCATGGAAAAGGCTGGCGCCGTGCGTGACGGCGGCTCGTTCGAAGAGCGCATGGGCAAGGTCGCCTGCTGGAACTCGGTCATGGACGAGGACCGCTACATGGTGAAGCGCTGGAACGAGTTCATCGCTGCTTGATGCCCTCTGCCTTCTCCCCTTGTGGGAGAAGGTGGATTGGCGCGCAGCGCCAAGACGGTTGAGGGGTGCTGGACGGAGCACTGTTGGTGCCAAGCTGGAACACCCCTCATCCGACCGAGCTTCGCTCGGCCACCCTCTCCCACAGGGGGAGAAGGGAACACCCCTCAGTCGCATCGCCGACTTCGACCGAGATATAGATGGCAGTAGCGCTCGAACAATCCACGCACGTTACGTCTGCAAAGCCTGCCAGACGCAGGCGCTCCTTTGCCGGAGTCGCACCCTATCTCCAGGCGGCACCGCTGGCGCTGATCCTAGGCGCGTTCCTCCTGCTGCCGATCCTGATGATCGCCGTGGTCTCATTCTGGGACTACGATTTCGCAGCGATGTATCCGGATTTCCTGACCACCAATTATTCCGACACGCTCGGCTCCTGGGTCACCTGGAAAACCTACTTGAATACGCTGAAATACGCCGCCATCGTCTGGGCGCTGACGCTGTTCATCGGTTTCTGGGTCGCCTATTTCCTTGCCTTCCATGTCAGGACCACGGCCATGCAGATGGTGCTGTTCCTTGTCTGCACGGTGCCGTTTCTGACCTCCAACATCATCCGCATGATCTCGTGGATTCCGGTGCTTGGCCGCAATGGCCTGGTCAACTCGACGCTGGTGCAAATGGGGCTGATCCCGAAGCCGATCGAATGGCTGCTCTATTCCGAATTCGCCGTGGTGCTGGCTATGGTGCATCTCTATACGCTGTTCATGGTGACGCCGATCTTCAACACGCTGATGCGCATCGACAAGTCGTTGATAGAAGCCGCGCGCGACGCCGGTGCTTCCGGCTGGCAGGTTCTGTGGAACGTCGTCATTCCGCTCGCCAAGCCCGGCATGGCGATCGGCACCATTTTCGTCGTCACCCTGGTGATGGCCGACTTCTCGACGGTGCAGGTGATGTCCGGCGGGCAGAGCGCCTCCGTCGCGCTGATGATGAAGAACCAGATGTCGCTGCTGCAATATCCGGCAGCCGCCGCCAACGCCGTCGTGCTCTTGGTGCTGGTGCTGCTGATGGTCGCGGGCATCCTGCGCATCGTCGACATCCGCAAGGAGCTGTGAGGCGATGAGCCAGGACAAGCGCACCCTCGAATTCTATGTGTTGGCGGCGTTCTTCGGTCTTTTCGTGTTGTTCCTCTACGGCCCGCTTTCGGCGATCCTGATCCTCTCTTTCCAGGGCGAGAACGGCGGTCTGACATTTCCGCTGAACGGCGTGTCGCTGCACTGGTTCGCCAATTTGTTCGAGCGCCAGGCGGTCGGCGACTTCGGCGGCAGCTTCAAACGCTCGCTCGTCCTTGGCCTGATGGTGATGGTCGTCACTGTCGCCGTGTCGCTGCTCGCCGGCCTGGCCTTCCGGCAGAAATTTCGCGGCGCAACCGCACTGTTCTATCTGGCCGTCGCCAGCCTGGTCGTGCCGTCGATCATCATCAGTCTCGGCATCGGCGTCGTCTTCCAGCAGATCGGCTTCCGCCCCGCCTGGTACACCTCCGCTTTCGGCGCCCATCTGACCTGGACCTTGCCTTTCGGCGTGCTGATTATGTTTGCTGTCTTCAACCGGTTCTCGCCAGCCTATGAGGAAGCCGCGCGCGATCTCGGAGCATCGTCGTGGCAGACCTTTGCCCATGTCGTGCTGCCGATGATTGCGCCCAGCCTGATCGGCGTCGGCCTGTTCGGCTTCACTCTGTCATATGACGAGTTCGCCCGCACGCTGATGACCTCGGGCACGTTCAACACGTTGCCGCTCGAAATCTACGGCATGACGACGAATGTCACGACGCCGGTGCTCTATGCGCTGGGCACCGTGACGACCGTGTTTTCCTTCCTGGTGATCCTGCTGACGCTCGGCGCAATCGTCTATGTCGGCCGCCGCCGCGAGCGTGCCTGACAGTGCAGATCCTCGTCGTCAATCCAAACACCACGGCCAGCATGACCGGCACTATCGCAGCGGCGGCCCGATCGGTCGCTGCTCAATCGACGAAGATCGTTGCCGTCACCTCGTCGATGGGACCTGTATCGATCGAAGGCTATTACGATGAAGCACTTGCCGTGCCCGGCCTGCTGGTCGAGATCGCCGCCGGCGAACGCTCGGGCGCGCAAGGCGCGATCATTGCCTGTTTCGACGACACCGGCCTCGATGCCGCGCGCGCCATGGCCAACATTCCGGTCATCGGCATTTGCGAGGCATCGCTCAGCACGGCCTCGTTCATCGCCCAGCGCTTCACCGTCGTCACCACCACCGGACGTTCGCGCGTGCCGGTCGAAGGCCTGGTGCAACGCTATGGCATGGCGGGGCGGGCACGCGTGCGCGCCGCCGACATCCCGGTTCTTGCCCTCGAAGATCCGGCGTCCGACGCACTGCTCAGGCTGCGCAGCGAAATTGCGCGCGCCATCGACGAGGATCGCGCCGAGGCGATCGTGCTCGGCTGTGCCGGCATGGCCGATCTGGCGGCGGCGCTGCAGCGGGAATTCGGCCTTCCGGTCATCGACGGCGTCGGCGCTGCCGTGAAACAGGCCGAGGCATTGATCGCCCTTGGCCTGACGACATCCAAGCGCGGCGCCTATGCAAGCCCGTTGGCAAAGTCTTATCATGGCGCGTTGAAATCCTTCGCGCCTGACGCCGCCGAGTGATCGCAATGCCCCGAACGATCCGAACGCTCGCACGTGAAGAAGTGCAAACCCTTGTCGATTGGGCGGCGGCGGAAGGCTGGAATCCCGGCCTTAACGATGCCGCGCTGTTTCAGGCAGCCGACCCGCAGGGCTTCATCGGCGCCTTTATCGATGGCGAGATGGCGGCCGGCATTTCGGCCGTCGCCTATGGCGACGGTTTCGGCTTCATCGGCCTGTACATCTGCCGGCCGGACAGGCGTGCCCAAGGTCATGGCAAGGCGGTCTGGGATGCCGGCATAGCGCGGCTCGGCAAGCGCACGATCGGCCTCGACGGCGTTGTCGAACAGCAGGCCAACTACCGCAGCATGGGTTTTGCACCGGCCTACCGGACGATCCGGTTCATGGGGTCACCGAATGTCCCGGCAGCCGTCGGCAACGACGTTCGCGCCATAGGGCCGGAACTCGTGCCGGACATACTGGACTATGACCGCCGCTTCTTTCCCGGTCCGAGGCGATCCTTCCTGGAACACTGGCTGCGCCCGCCGCACATGGCGCTTGCGATCCTCAAGCACGGCGCCATTGCGGGATATGGCGTCGCGCGCCAATGCCGGGACGGCTGCAAGATCGGCCCGCTCTTTGCCGACAGCCTGGGCGCGGCAAGCCATCTCTTCGCCGCGCTCGCGCACATGTCCGGTCCCGGAAACGTCCATCTCGACGTTCCCGAAACCAGCCGGCAATTTGCAGACTTGCTGTCGTCCGCAGGCCTTCAACCGGGCTTCGAGACGGCTCGGATGTACAAGGGAAAGGCGCCGCAGCTCGTGCAGTCCGGAGTTTTTGCGATAACGACGTTGGAGTTGGGGTGAGGCGGTACAAGCCGACTTCCAGTGCAAAGTCGGGCAACAGGACTACGCGGTCTATTTTTCCTGAACTGAAATGCCGGAATCGTCGATGCGAAGTTCCACGCCTTTCGGCCTAGTCTCCTCGCGATAAACGTAAATCCCCAACGCAATAACGGCGACGGCCAAAGCGCCGATGATGAGATAAAGATAGTTCTGCTTCATCCGCTGTCGTTAACAACATGGTGTGGGCGAGTCTAGCAGTTCGGGTATCAGGACGGCGGCCGGAGACGCACGTCGATCAGCCATCCAGCCGGTCGCGCAGCATGCTCCAGGGGAGCACCATGTTTGGTGCATGCCGCATTAGGCTATGGAACGGGATCGGCGACGGCGGCGCAAACGGCAGCGGCAAATCCTGAGGCTTTGTTCCATCAGCCCAATCCGCAAGCACCTTGCCCATCGCAGTGGTCATGGCGATGCCGCGTCCGTTGCACGCGAAGCCGGCGATCAGCCCGGGGCCGAGATCGACGAGGTGCGGCAGGAAGTCGGGCTCGACGGCAGCCATCCCCGACCAGCTGTATTCAAGCGGCGGGATGTCCGGGAGATCGAGATATCTGGCAAGCCGCCGCCAGATCGCCCGCGGCACCCGCGTGTCGGCACCGGGGCCAAAAACATGCATGCCGCCGGTGATCAGCCTGTTTCCGCCGTCGAAGCGGAAGGTGAAGAGATTGCGTCTTGTGTCGCCGACGCCTTGCCCGCCAGGAAGCAGGCGAGTGCGTATTTCGCGCGGCAGCGGCGCTGTCGCGATCTGGAAGATTTTCAGCGGGAAATAGGTTCGCCGCAGCGCCCGATCCAGCGGCCCGCCATAGGCGTTGGTGGCGACCAGCACCTTTCCTGCGCGTACCGAACCGGAGGCCGTCTTCAAAGCCCAACCATCGCCTATGTGATCGATCGACGCGACACGCGTATTCTCGAAGATGCGCGCTCCGGCCTTTTCCGCCGCGTCGGCCAATCCGCGCGCATATTCGACCGGATTGAGGACGCCACTCGATCTGTCGATCCAGCCGCCGAGATAACCGCGAACGCCGGTCAGCTCTTCGACCGCCTGTCCGTCCAGCGCAACAGCCGGCCTTCCGCGCCTTGCCCATTGTTCGGCGCGCGATCTGGTCTTTTGCAAAGCGGCCGGTGAATGGGCTGGTTGTATCCAGCCGCTCTGGACAGAATCGCATTCGATGGCATGCCGCCTGATCAGGTCGAAGACGAGGTCGGCGCTGCCGGCGGCGAAATCGACAAGGCGTTCACCGCGTTCGGGGCCGAGCTGGGCAATGATATCGTCGGGGTCTCTTTTCGCGAAATTCGGCACGACGAAGCCGGCATTCCTGCCGGTTGCCCCCCAGGCGATGATTTCCGCCTCGAGGACGGCAACCGCGTTGCCTTTCTCGGCACTGTGCAGCGCGGTGGAAAGGCCTGAAAACCCGCCGCCGACAATTGCCAGATCGACATCGAGTGCGCCTTCGAGGGTGGGCCGGTCGCGGCGACCGCGGCTGACGGCATGCCAAAGGGAAATGCCGTGCGGCCGGGTCACAGCGTTCATGAGCCGCTCTCGCTGGGGGCCACGCGTGCACGCTTGCCGAACCTTGGACGCCGCGGCCTGTCGCCAAACAGGCCGTTCGGCCTGACCAGAAGGATGACGCACAGCATCACGCCGATGGCGACGATCTGCAGCGAAGCGGCGCGGGCCTGCTGTTCCGGCGAGAACAACATACTGGTCAAGGCTCCCGATCCGGCCCATATCGCCCAGACCAGGATGCTGCCGATGACGGCGCCGATGTTGCTGCCCGAGCCACCGACGATCAGCATCACCCAGACCTGGAAAGTCAGCGCCGGCAAATAATTGTCCGGGGCGATGAAGCCGGTGAAATGCGCCTGCAGCGCACCGGCAAGCGCCATGATGGCGCCACCGACGGCAAAGGCCTGGACGCGGTAGAACCGTGCGCTTTTGCCTAGGGATATCGCGGCCCGCTCATCCTCGCGAAGCGCCTTCAACACGCGCCCCCACGGGCTGCGCGACAGATGCTCCAGCGCGAGATAGACGATCAGCGTCACTACCGAGACGATCGCAAGGTTCGAAAGGTTGAACAGCAACGGCGTTTCGGCAAGACCGCCGAACGGACGCGGAATGAAGCCGATGCCGAACGGCCCGCCGGTCAGCTTCTGGGCATTGAGCGCTACCAGTTGCACGACGACGGCGACGCCGAAAGTAGTGATCGCCAGATAGTCCGATCTCAGACGTAGCGTGGCAATGCCGGTGATGGCGGCGGCGACGCCGCCCAACAGCATGGCGCCAAGCCAGCCGATAAGGATCGGCAGGTCGAAGCCGCCCAGGCGCGCGGCATCGTCGGGCGTGGTCAGCAGCGCCGAGGTGTAGGCGCCGATGGCAACGAAGCCGGCGACCCCGACATTGAAAAGCCCGGTCAGCCCCCATTGCAGATTGAGCCCGAGCGTGATGAGCGAAAAGATCAGCGCGGTGGTCAGGAAGAAGGCGCCGTAGCCGAGCAGATCCATCAGCGTTCCCTCACTCCGAAAAGGCCGATGGGCCGCACGAACAGCACCGCCATCAGGATGATGAACGAGACGGCTGCCCGCCATTCGGCGCCGATCAATTGCACGGCAGCCGCTTCGGCCATGCCGATGATCAGGCCGCCGAGAACGGCGCCGGGCACGCTGCCGATGCCGCCGAGGATGGCGGCCGCGAACATCGGCAGCAGCATCTCGAAACCCATGAACGGGCGGATCTGGATGAGAATGCCGATCATCACGCCGGCGACGCAGGCGAGCGCGCCGCCGATGATCCAGGTGACGCGCACCGCCCTGGCGACGTCGATGCCGACGATGCGGGCAAGTGCCGCGTTCTGGCTCAATGCCTGCATCGAGCGGCCGGTCTGGGTCCGCGTCATCAGGAGATGCACGCCGAGCACCAGCACGGCGGTCAGCAGCAGCAGCGCGATCTGGTCCGGGGTGATGCGGATGCCGAAACCTATCGGCATGGCGATCTGGATCGCCCGGCTGAAATAGGTCGGACGCGAGGTGAAGATGAATTCGAGCAGGCTTCTCAGCGCCATCGAGGCGCCGAAGCTCGCCATCACCACGATGATCGCCTGGCCCTTGGCCCGCAGCCGCGCGAACAGCACCATGTCGAGCGCCAGCGCCAGCAGGCCGGTGGCCGCCATGCCGATGATGAGCGCGACGATCAGCGGCCAACCGAAGGAGAGGGGCGCGATCGGCGCGATCTTGCCGAAAATCGCGCCAATGGCGCCAACCACGGCGAGCGTCGCATAGGCGCCCCAGGCCATGAAGTCGCCATGGGCGAAGTTCGAGAAGCGCAGGATCGAATAGGTGAGTGTCACGCCGATGGCGCCGAGGCCGATCATCGACCCTGCCAGCAGTCCGTCGACGACGAATTGCAGGTTCATGCCGCGCTTCCTTGTCCAAGGTCGAGGCGGCGCTGGCCAAGATAGAGTTCAGCGACGACCGGGTCGTTCCAGAGCTCGGAGGCGACGCCCTGGTGCCGCTCCTTGCCCTCGACCAGCACATAGGCGCGGTCTCCAATGGCAAGCGCTGCCTTGGCGTTCTGTTCGACCAGCAGAATGGTGACGCCGGACTTTCGGATGCCGGCCAGCATCTCGAACACCATCGCCACGAATTTCGGCGACAGGCCGGCCGACGGCTCGTCGAGCACCAGCACCTTGGGATGGACGATCAACGCCCGGGCGACGGCCAGCATCTGCCGCTGTCCACCCGACAGATTGCCCGCGGCCGTTCTGCGCTGACGGGCGAGATCGGGAAAGGCCGCATACATTTCCTCGATGCGGGCTGGGACCTCGCGCGGCCTCAGGATGCCGCAGGCGACCCTGAGATTGTCCTCGACCGACATCAGCGGGAAGATGTTCTCTGTCTGTGGCACGAAGGCAAGGCCAAGGCGGACCATGATGTGAGCGGGCGACGCCGTGATATCCTTGCCGTCCAGCAGCACCGTGCCGCCGGTGATCGGGACAAGGCCGGCGATCGCCTTGATAAGGCTCGACTTGCCGGCGCCGTTGGGACCGAGAACGACGACGATCTCGCCCTGGTCGACGGTGATCGAAGCGCCGCGCACGATCGGAACGCCGGGCTCGTAGCCGGCTTCAAGGTCGCGGACATCGAGTACCCTTTGTCTCATGCCGCGCCCCCGAGGTAGGCCTCGATGACGCGCGGGTCGCGCGCCACCTCCTCCGGGGTGCCTTCGCACAGCAGCAGCCCGCTCGCCATGACCAGCACACGGTGGCAAAGCCGCGTCACCATGTCGATATTGTGCTCGATCAGCAGGAAGGTGATGCCGCGCGCATTGATGTCGCGGATGCGGTCGATAATGATCTCGAGCAGGGTTGCGTTGACCCCGGCCGCCGGCTCGTCGAGCAGGATGATCGCCGGGTCGGCCATCATCACGCGGGCCAGTTCGAGCAGCTTGCGCTGGCCGCCTGAAAGCACGCGCGCAGGTTCGTGCGCGAGGTGAGCGATCGTGACGAGCTCGAGCAGTTCGACGGCTCTTGTCTCGGCAGCCCTTTCTTCGGCAGCGACCCGCCGGGGCGTCAGGAAATTGGCGAGCAGTTTTTCTCCGGCCTGCCCTTGCGCGGCCAGCATGACGTTTTCGATCAGCGTCAGGTTAGGCAAGGGCCGGGGGATCTGGAACGTGCGGCCAAGGCCGCGGCCAATGCGGCGATGGGCAGCTTCCCCCGACACCGATACGCCGTTGAGGAGGATTTCGCCACTGGTCGGCAGAATGCTGCCGGCGAGCAGGTCGAACATCGTGGTCTTGCCGGCGCCGTTCGGGCCGATAAGGCCAAGTATTTCGCCCGGCCGGACGTCGAACGAGACATTGTTGACCGCGACCAGGCCGCCGAAGCGTCTGAGGACGTTCCTGGCCGTGAGGACCGGCGTACGGATCTCCTCCTGCCGTTCCGTCGTGTCGCTCATCAATTCCTCTGGCCGAAAAGCGATCTTCGTCGCCTATGATATGATTTGTGATCACGCTTGCTTTGATCACGCTATTCGGCTTTAATTTCTTCCGCAAGCCGAAAACGGCCAAGACCGGGATTGCCTATGCAGAAGGCCGCCATCGAAAAGAACAATGAGATGATCGCAGCCCAGCTTACGCCGGTCGGCCGCGAGACCGTGCAGGATCGCGTCTATTCGGAGCTGCGCCGCGCCTTGATCGGCGGCCTTTTCGAGCCGAGCCAGGTGCTAACCATCCGCGGCCTCGCCGACGCGCTGGTCACAAGCACCATGCCGGTGCGCGAGGCGCTCGGACGGCTGATCACCGAGAAGGCGCTGGAGGCGCTTCCCAACCGTTCGGTGCGCGTGCCGCCGATCACGCTGGAGCGCATCGACGACCTCTTGCGCGCCCGCTCCCTGATCGAGGGCGAAGCGATCGCCCTGGCCGCCACGCGCATGAACGCGCGCCAGATCGCTTCGGTCGAAGCCATGCTGGGGCAATGGGACGAGATGCGCGCGCTCAAGCACAAGAAGGATATCGACCGCGAGGCCACGCTCAATCAGAGCTTCCATTTCGAGATCTACCGTTGCTGCGGTTCCGCCGTGCTGATCCCGATGATCGAGAGCCTCTGGTTGCAATCGGGGCCTTGCATCCGCGTTGCCATCTACGCCTTCTCCGACGCCGGCGAGGTCGATACGGCCCACTACCACCGCAGCATTGTCGCAGCGCTTGCGAGGCAGGATGCGCAAGCGGCGCGCGAGGCGCTGGTGGCCGATATCAGCCGGCCCTTCGCCTTTCTGCGCGACAAGCTCCAATCCACAAGCAAGGAAGGATTGAGGGCATGACGGCGCCTGGCATCAGCATCACCGAGCCACGCTCGAAGCTTTCCGTGACCGCGCTGCTGTTGCCTGAAAAGGCGCCCGACAACGCTGCCTTCCTGCTGGCGTATCTCGAGCAGCCGCGCGTCGTTGCCGGCATCCATGCTATGTGGACGGGGCCGGAAATCTCCTGCCCGGTTCCATCAGCCGAACTTGAGGGCCAAACCTATGCCAGGCCCTTGCCGGCGGAGAACGCAACGCTGACGCCGCAGCCGGGCGACATCGTGTTGTCCTACGTGCCGCCGCGCATGTGGGGCGGCAACCCGAATGCCATCTTTGACGTCGGCCTGTTCTACGGAGCGGGTGCACGCCTGCTGTTCCCGATCGGCTGGCTTGCCGGAAGCGTCGTCGCGCAGGTGGTGCCTGAGGATCGCGATAAATTCGCAGCCGCTTGTGGCGTGATCCGCCGCAACGGTGCCTGCGACATCACCTTCACCCGGGTGGAGATCTGAATGGCTGAGACCGACGACAGTTTTGAGCTCTTCGACCTTCGCGTCGAGGCGGTTATCCCCGAGGGCAAGCCGATCTATTGCGGCGCCAAGCCCGGCGACTATTTCGAGTTGAAGGGCGAGATGCTGTCGATGCCAGCGGGGCAAGGTTTCTCGATCTATTCCATTGCGGCAGTGTTGCCGCTTCTGGCCGCAAAGCAGCGCCCGACCCACAGGAACGACTGGATGACGTCGGACGCCGAGATCGCTTGTCCGGATCCCAATTGTGCCAGCCGGCTGAGGATCGTCAGGACCGGCAAGCGGCGGTTCAGCCATGCCGAAACGACGGCGGTGCCGCTGCCGAAGGAGAATGACCGGAGATGACCGCCAAGGCTTTCGAGCTCAGCCCCGGCTATACGATCTCGCGCGTTATTCGCGGCGGCTGGCAGCTTGCCGGCGGGCACGGCGCGATCGACCGCCAACAGGCGGTAACCGACCTGATCGCCACCTTCGACGCCGGCATCAGGACCTATGATTGCGCCGATATCTATACCGGTGTCGAGGAGCTGATCGGCGCGGCACGCCTGCGCCTTGCCAATGAGCGTGGCCTTGATGCTGCCGCCAAGATGAAGGTGCACACCAAGCTAGTGCCTGACCTCGAACGGCTTTCCACGATCAGCCGCGACTACATCAGCAGCATCGTCGAGCAGTCGCTGCGGCGGCTGAAGACCGAGCGGCTCGATCTCGTGCAGTTCCACTGGTGGGACTATGCGCTGCCCGGCTATGTCGAAGCGATGGGCTGGCTCAACGAAATCCGCGGGGAAGGCAAGGTGCGCAACATCGGCACCACGAACTTCGACACGCCGCGGTTGGCCGAGATCCTGGCCGCCGGTGTGCCGCTGGTCAGCCAGCAATTGCAATACTCGGTGCTCGACCAGCGGCCAGCCAACAGCCTTGCAGCGCTCGCCAGCCGGCACGGCGTCAGTTTCCTCTGCTACGGTTCGGTGGCGGGCGGCTTCCTCAGCGAAAAATGGCTTGGCGCTGCCGAGCCGCAGACGCCGCTCGAAAACCGATCGCTGGTCAAATACAAGCTGATCATTGACGACTTTGGTGGCTGGGAGCTTTTCCAGGAGTTGCTTCGCACACTGAAGGCCGTCGCCGACCGCCACGGCGTCGATATCGCCACCATCGCCAGCGCCTGGGTGCTGGAGCAGCCGCAAGTGGCGGCCGTCATCGTCGGCGCCCGCAACCAGGCGCACGCCCTTGCCAATGCCAGAATCATGGACGTCGCGCTCGATGCCGACGACCGGGCGAGGATCGCTGCCGTGATCGCGCAAAGCCGTGGGCCGCTGGGCGACGTCTACACTTTGGAACGCGACCGTCACGGCCGCCACGGCTCGATCATGCATTACAATTTGAATGCAGGCAGGAAATGAACGCGGCCATGGACGAAAAGCCCTCCTTGCTTTCCCGCGCCAGCGCCGAGGTGGCCGATCTCCACCGCTTCTTCGTCGACTGGTTCAATGCGGCGAGTGCGGACAATGCAGATTTCAGGCGCTTCGAACGCGTCATGGGCGAAGGCTTCTGCATGGTTGTGCCGGATGGCCAGGTCCTCGATCGTGACGCGGTGCTCGACCATGTAAGGGCAAGCCGCGCCACTTGTGACGGCAATTTCACCATCTCGATCGAGGAAATCCGGGCCGGCTGGCAACAAGGCGACACGATCGTCGTCAGCTACATCGAAGCGCAGCAGCGCGCCGGCAAGCATAGCCGCCGCCGCTCAAGTGCCGTTTTCACCACCAGTTCATCGGCGCCCAACGGCGTCGAATGGCGATATCTGCATGAAACCTGGCTGCAGATGCCGGAAGGCTGAACAGGCTCAAGACATCAATGAGAGTCGTGTAACGAAAGGGGAACAGCAATGAAAAAGACCATACTTCAGATCACCACCGCGCTCGCACTGCTGACAGCGGCCGGCGCAGCGCAAGCCGCCGATTGCAAGATCACCGTCGGCCTCGTCATGGAACTGACAGGCCCGGCCGGCGAGTACGGCCAGGCCGGCGCCAAATCGGTCGAGATGGCCTTCCGCGACATCAACGATGCGGGTGGCGTCCGCGGCTGCGATCTCGCAACCGACACGCGCGACAGCCAGAGCCAGGGCAACATTGCGGTCGACGCCGCGACGCAACTCGTGCAGGTCAAGAAGGTGCCAGTGATCATCGGCGGCATCATCTCCTCGGTGTCGATCCCGATCCTGACCTCGGTCACCGCTCCGGCCAAGATAGTCCAGGTGTCGCCTGCTTCCTCGTCGCCGACGCTGACGGCGCTCGGGCGCGACGGCAAGACCAACGGCATCTTCTTCCGCACCATCACATCTGATGCGCTGCAGGGCGTCGCCGCCGCCAAATATGCCATCGACAAAGGCTTCAAGAAGCTGGCGGTCATCCACGTCAACAACGACTTCGGCGTCAACATGGTGGCGGAATTTTCGCGCGCCTATAAGGCACTCGGCGGCACCATCGTCTCCGACACGCCCTACAATGAAAAGCAGTCGAGCTATGCCTCGGAAGTGACGGCGGCGATGGCCGGCGAGCCCGACGGGCTTTATCTCGTCAGCACGCCTGTCGACGGCGCAACCATCGCCCGCACCTGGATTTCGCAGGGCGGTGTCCAGAAATTCCTGCTCAATGACGGCATGAACAGCCCGGACTTCATCGAATCCGTTGGCGCGGATTATCTAAAGGATGCGTACGGCACTTCCTCCGGCACCAGCCCGACCGCATCGACCGAGTATTTCACCAAGAACTACAAGGAATTTTCGGGCATCGAACCGTCGAACCCGGCGGCCGACCGGTCGTATGATGCCGGCGCCATCGTCGGCCTGGCCATCGCCATTGCGGGCTCCGAGGATCCAGCCAAGATCAAGGAGGCGATGTACAAGGCGGTCGACCCGGCCGGCACGCCGATCTATGCCGGCAAGGACGAGTTCGCTAAGGCGCTCGGCCTGATCAAGGATGGCAAGCCGATCCGCTACGAAGGCGTCATCGGCCCGGTCGCCTTCGACAAATACGGCGACATCACCGGCCCGTTCCGCCTCTGGAAGATCGTCGACGGCAAGGTGACGACCGACGGCGAAATGACGACGGATGACGTCAACGCCTTGCAGGCGAAGCTTCAGTAAGCCGCCTATGTCTTGTCCGGCATCGATCCCATTCCATTGAGGTTGATGCCGGACACTTGCATGTCCTGTTGCCGGTCAGGCCGGCCTGGAAACGACCACCGCACCAGCCGCCGGCATGATCCAAGGGCAGGCATAGTAATCGGCGATGCGATTTATGATCCCGCCAACGGCTTCGATCCGAACCGGATGGGCCGGCTTCCAACTATCTTCGCCATGGTGGAGCACGGGCAGCACCGCCTCGCCATCGATCTCGCCAACCGCCATTTTCCATGTCGTCGAAGCTCTTTCGTATTCGACGAAGTAAGGTGATTCCGACAGCCTGCCCTTGAAGCAATCCGCGACCCGCAATTGTGCGTCGGCGCTGGTCAACGCTCGTACCCCATCCCAGTCGCGGCGGTTGAACAGTTCGACATAGCGGCTGAGCAATTCCAAGAGTTCCGGATCGCGTTGGGGCTCCGAACGGACGATCGACTCGCCCGACAAGGCAGCCAATTTAGAGCGGCCTCGGTTCAACGCAGCTTTGACGCCACCCACGGTCGAGCCGACGAGATCGGCAATCTCTTCCAGCGAATAGTCGAAGACGTCCTTGAGCAGGACGCAGGCGCGCTCCTTGGGCGGCAGGTAGATCACCAGCCGCTCGATGGCGCGATCCGCGCCCTGGCCCGCCGGCTCGACCGGCAGGACGATCTCGTCTTCGACGAAAATTGGCCTCCGCATGCCGACGCACCTGCCGGCTTCGCAGGAAATCGATGCAGCGATTATGCGCAATACGAAACAGCCAAGGGCGAAGAGCACTCGCATCGTCCAGCTTCTCGATCTTCCGATAGGCCTCGAACAGCGCCTCTTGCATCACGTCTTCGGCGTCGAGCGTTGAACCGGTCATGCGTGCACAGTAGCGGTGCAGCCGTCCACGCAAATGCGCGACTGTCTCCAGGAAGCCGGCGTAGCGGACGTCGAAAAGCCCGGTCGGGTCAAGTCCTGGCTGCATCTTCATGGCATACGGATCATAGCGGGACATAGGTCAGCGTAATGACCCCGTTCTTGAAACGGTGCGTATCTATAAGCTCCAGCTTGACCAGGGACGGGTCGACATCCTGGAAAGCGCGTTTGCCAAGGCCGACGCGGGTCGGCACGATCGAGAGTTGATACTCGTCGACAAGCCTGTTGGCGAGCAGCGTCTGGTCGAGATTGCTCACTCCATATTTCAATATGTTGCCGCCGGTTTGCTGCTTGATCCTGGCGATTTCGGCAGCGACGTCGCCTTCGATCAGCGATGCGTTCCAGCTCACTGCCTTGAGGCTGCGCGACGCGACGAGCTTCTTCAGCCCGTTCATGCGGTCCATGTACTTGCTGCCTTTGACCTGCGGCCAACGCGCCGAGAACATTTCATAGGTGACGCGGCCGAGCAGGAAAAAATCCGCGTCGCCGGCCTTTTCATATGAGTGCTCCTTCATCTCCTCGTCGAAGAACGGTGACGCCCATTCCATCGGTGCTTCGATGACGCCGTCCAGCGAAATGAAGCTGCCCACAATCAATTTTCTCATCGCGTGTCTCCGGCTGCGCAACAGGCATCCCGTCTGACCCAAGAACCGGCGGGACCACAGGATGCAGTGTCTGAGACGTTTCCGGTTCGACTTTGGATACGCGTGAGAATCGTTTGAGCTAATAAAGCGGCTTGGCCATATGCCGGGGGGTCGGCCATTCCGTCGTTATCCCCGGCTGCACCGGCCGCTCGAGATAGGTCGACAGGACCACATAGCTTCGGGTCGAGGTGACGCCGGGTGTTTCGTAGAGGCGCGACAGCAGGCCCTCGAGCGCCCGCGTGTCCTCGGTGCGGACCTTGATCAGCATGCATGTGTCGCCGGCCACCGAATGGATCTCCTCGACTTCGGGGTGTTCGGAGATTGCCATCAGCTCCGGCGTCTTTCCCCACCCCTTTGTGTCGATATGGACGAAGGCAAGCAGCGGCTTGTGCACCGCCTTGGGATCGATGATGACCGCGGTGTTGCGGATGGCGCCGCTGCGCCGGAGGCGCTTGACGCGTTCATGGGCTGCCGGCGGTGAAAGGCCGACGCGGTCGCCGAGCTCGGCATAGCTGATCGTGGCGTCGTCGACCAGAACGCCTAATATTTTTCGGTCGGTTGCATCGATATCGCGGGCGGCGGGCCTGTTCTGCGGAATGCCATCTGTTTCTTCATCCATATTAAAATTCCCGATTGATGCAGAATTTAATACGGCCATTATTGCCATATCTCGAACACTGATCAAGTCGCCACATTCGCAGCGGCGCCCAGGCCGCCAATCCCGGCACTCGCTTACCTGCTGACGGGGTGCATTGCCGTGATCGGCTCGAACTCGCTGGTGCTCGGTCCGATCGCGCCGGCGGTGGCCGCGTCCTTCGGCACAAGCGTGCCGGCGGTTATGATCGCGTCGGCCGCGTTCGGGCTCGGGACGTCGGCAAGCGCCTTGTTCCTGGCGCGCTATATCGATCGGCTTGGCGCCCGCCGCATGCTGCAAGGGGCGTTGCTGCTGCTGGCGATAGCGCTCGTCGCCAGCGCCGCTGCGCCGACCGTGACGGCGCTGGTCGCGGCCCAGCTTCTCGCCGGCATCGCTGCAGGTGTCGCCATGCCGGCAATCTATGCCAGCTCCGCCGCGATTGCGCCGCCCGGCCGCGAAAGCGGCACCATAGGCGTCGTGCTGACCGGCTGGACGCTGAGCATGGTCGCCGGGGTTTCGCTGTCGGCCGTGCTTGCCGATCTGGTGCATTGGCGCGCCGTATTCGCTGCGGTCGCGGTGCTCTCAGCACTCGCCTTGGCCAGCCTGTCGCTGACCTCGCTCAGCGATGTCAGGAAGAGCGGTCCGGCACCGACGCCGCTGGGTGCGTTGGCCGTTCCGGGCATAGTGCCGCTGCTGGTCGCCTGCGCGGCCTTCATGACCGCGTTCTACGGCATCTACGGCTATCTGGGCGATCACCTTCACAACGGCTTGGGACGGCCGGTCAGTGCCAACGGGCTGGCCGCGCTCGCCTATGGTGTCGGCTTTGGCGCGGCGGCACTTCTTGACGGCGTTATCGACCGCTTAGGCGCGCGGCGTGTCATGCCATTTGCCTATCTGCTTGTCGCGGTCGTCTATGTAGTGATTGCCGCGGCAAGCAGTAGTTTTCATCTGACCATAGTGGTGATAGCCGTCTGGGGCCTTGCCAATCATTTCGGGCTGAACGTCCTGGTGATGCGCCTGTCGGCGCTCGACCCTGCGCGTCGCGGCACGATCATGGGTTTGAACAGCGCGGTGACCTATCTTGCGGTGTTCGTCGGCACCACGGCGTTCGGACCGCTCTATTCCACGTTCGGTTTTGCAGCATCGGCGGTGATTGCAGCTTTGCTCATGCTGATCGCTGCTGCGGCAGCGGCGTGGCGTTCGCCGAAGCTATAGCGCAGCAAGGCTTGCTTCTCGGGCCCGTCCTTCGATAGATGCTTGGCGGATGAACAATACAACGCTTGAGACAACCGCCGACCCCTTGCCGCACGAGCTGGCTTTTCTCGGAGAGCGGCTTGCGGCGTTCAACGACAGTGATGTCGGCGCCTCCTGCAGGAAGGCATTGGCCGTGTTCGTGCGCGATGAGCACGGCGCTATTGTCGCCGGCATCTCGGGATACACCGCCTGGGGCTGGCTCT
Organism: Mesorhizobium sp. M0854; assembly: GCF_040319815.1. Lineage (NCBI taxonomy): Bacteria > Pseudomonadati > Pseudomonadota > Alphaproteobacteria > Hyphomicrobiales > Phyllobacteriaceae > Mesorhizobium > Mesorhizobium sp. M0854. The sequence goes on along the minus strand of NZ_JAMYOL010000006.1, from coordinate 92,151 downwards.
ATGTGCAATGGCTCTGGGTCGATGAAAAACTGCGCGGTCACCGCATGGCCGGCAGGATGCTCGAGGCGGCCGAGAGGGAGGCGATCGCGCGCGACTGTCACGGCGCCTGGATCGACACGTTCAATCCCAAGGCCGCCAAGGCCTATGAGCGCCAGGGCTATCAGCCCTTCGGCGTGCTTGCCGATTTTCCCGTCGGCCGCAGCCGCATCTTCCTGCAGAAGAGGCTGAAGCCTGACTAGCCGGCAAGGCGTCCGCCGCACATCGGCTTTGGCACGCCGGTCGTACTGGGGAAGCTGATCGGCAAGCCCCTGAGCACGCGCACTGCCAGGAACGCAAAACACTCCGCCTCCACCGCATCGCCCTTCCAGCCAAGCGCCTCGGCCGGAACCGCTTCGACGCCAGCGCGGCTGGCAAGCATGGCCATGATCGTTGGGTTGTGTCGACCGCCACCGCTGACCACCAGCCGCTTCGGCCGGCGCGGCAGAAGATCGAGCGCCTTGCCGACGGCGGCCGCGGTGAAGGCCGTCAGCAGGGCTGCGCCATCCTCGGTGTTCATTCCGTCCGCCATCGAGGCGCCGAAATCGAAACGGTCCAGCGATTTCGGGTAGGGTTTGGTCAAATACGGATGCTGCAGGAGCTTGGCCAGCCGCGCTTCGTCGACCGTGCCGGCGCGGGCAAGGGCGCCGTCGCGGTCCATTTCGCCGAGCCCCTTCGATTTGATGAAATCGTTCAGCGGTGCGTTGGCGGGCCCGGTGTCGAAGGCAACAACATTGTCCGTGCCATCCCACCAGGTGATGTTGGCGACGCCGCCGAGATTGAGCACCGCCGTGTCGCCGGTGGTGTCGGCTTCGCGCAGCAGCGCGGCGTGATAGGCGGCCGACAGCGGCGCGCCCTGGCCGCCGGCGCGCATGTCGGCCGAGCGGAAGTCATAGGCGACCCTGGTGCCAAGGATGGCATGCATCAGCTCGCCGTCACCAAGCTGGCGGGTCTGGCCCAGTCGGCCCACTTGCGGGGCACGGTGCAGCACGGTCTGGCCGTGGAAGCCGACGACCCCTATATCGGCCATCGTCAGCCCGTGGCTTTCGACCAGATCCTTGACTGCCGCGGACTGGGCGCGCGTCAGCGCTTCCTCTGCCTCATCGAAGATTGCCGGTTCCGGCCCTGTGAAATTCCAGCTCCTTGCCTGCCGCAGCGTCTCTTCCAGCAAGGTCCGGATCGACTGCGGGTAGGGGGCAAGCGTGTAGATGCCGAAGTCGTCAATCCGTTCGCCGTCGGTCTTGATCAGCGCGACATCGATATTGCCGTCCAGCACGGTGCCGGTCATCAGGCCGACGGCCCACATGGGTTCGCCATTTTTCGGATTCATGGTTGTCAGGCTCCGTTGACGAGATCGCCGACCGCTTGGCGAAGCGCTGCGATCCCGCTGTTGAAATGACGTGTCGGATGGATCCGGTTGGTGAGCAAGGTCCAGGCTCTGCCTTTGTCGAAGTCGACCCACAGCCCGACACCGGTAAAGCCGGTATGCCCGATGGTTTCGGGGCTGCATAACCGGCCGCCGGACCAGCCTTCGTAGGGTCGCTCCCAGCCATGGGTGCGGGTTGCCGACAAGGGCGTGCGCATTAGCGCGATCGAACGCTGCGACGCGCCGGTCCCGTCCAGCAGCCCTTGCGCAAAGTCGAGGACCGAAGCCGCCATTCCGAACAGGCCGGCGTGACCGGCACCTTGCAAGGCCGAGCAATTGTCGTCGTGGACTTCGCCGCAGAGCACGCGATGGCGCCATGTGCAGTCTTCGGTCGCCGCCGCTTGATCCGGTTCGGCGGAGAACGCGAAGCCCGGACCGGGATCTATGTCGCGAATGGTCTTGCCAGACAGGCGCTCCAGGACGAAGCCGAGCAGGATGAAGTTGATATCGGAATAGACCGGCTCGCCAGCCTGCCATTCGCGCTGCAGGATGAAGGCGCGCAGCAGCTCGGGGTCACGCCCATAGGTGTAGATTGGCGCGACGGCGGGAAACGGTGTCTGATGGCCGAGACACTGGCGAAACGTTACGTTCCGTTCCCAGGCTTTTTCGTCATATTGGCGAAGGTCGGACAGGACGGAAATCAGCGGCGCGTCGAGGTCGATGACGCCTTCTTCCGCCAGTGCCAGGATACGCGACGTGGTGAAGATGACTTTGGTCAGGGATGCCAGGTCGAACCATGTCCCGACATGCATCGGCCGTATCTCGGGCACGACTTGGGCTGAGCCGATTGCCCGGACGATGCGTTCGCCGTCCCCGTCAACTATGCCGAGCACGCCGCCCGGAATGCGCGATGCGGCCACGGCCGCTTCGAGCGGGGCGAATGCGCGGGAGAAGAAATCATGGTCAATCAACTACGCCTCCGTTTGGAAGGCAGCGATGGGGCTGTCCCTCCGGCCTTTCGTATCCTTGGGCGACAATCATCACACTTCCACCCGTGCTCTATGATCCGGCCCGAATTGCTGCCAATTAGCCGGCCCCGGCTCAAACCCCAGCGGACGCACGAGCGAGGGGACCTGGCGCGTGTCCAGCTCGAAACGTTCATGCCGCCGGTCTATAGTAGGAACGGCCGCGATAAGCTGTTTGGTATAGGAGTGCTTCGGCTCCGAGAGCACCGATCTGGCATCGCCGATCTCGACGATCTGGCCGGCATAGATGACCGCGATGCGATGGGCGATCCGCTCGACGACAGCCATGTCATGCGAGATGAACAGATAGGCCAGCCCGAATTCACGCTGCAGCTCGATCAAAAGCTCCAACACCCTGGCCTGCACCGACACATCGAGCGCCGAAACCGCTTCGTCGAGGACGACAACCGAAGGATTGAGCATCAGCGCGCGAGCGATGCACAGGCGTTGCCGCTGGCCGCCGGAGAATTCGTGCGGATAGCGCCGCAGGCTGTTTTCCGGAAGGCCGACGCGTCTCAGCAGCGCGGCCATTTTCGCCCGCGTTTCAGCAGTTATCCGTCCGCCGGTAGCGATCACCGGCTCCGCGAGGAGGTTTTCGACGGTGAGTCTGGGATTAAGCGAGCCATAGGGATTCTGGAACACCATCTGCACGGGAAGGGCGCTCTGCCCGGCGGCGGCCTTGCGCGCGCTAGCCGAGATCGTGCCGCGCGTCGAGCGCACCAGCCCCAGAATCGCGCGGGCGGTGGTGGACTTTCCGGAACCGCTCTCGCCGACGACCGCCAATGTCTCGCCCGGCATTAGCTCGAAATCCACACCGTCCACGGCATGGACGGCACCGCTGGTACGGCTGAAAAACCCAGCCTTGACCGGAAACCGCACTACGAGGCCATCGACCTTCAGCGCCGGCTCGGCAGCTTTTTGCGTTTCGCGTTGCACGTCCTTGCGTGCGGCACTGCCGCCGGCGAAATGCGGCACCGCATGAAGCAGATGCCGCGTATAGGGATGCCGCGGATCGTCCAATATCTGGTTCAATGCGCCCTGCTCGACAGCTTCTCCGCCTTGCATCACCATCACCTTGTCGGCGATGCCTGCAACCAGACCGATGTCGTGGGTGATGAAGATCATCGACATCCCGGTTTCCTGCTTTAATTCGGCGAGCAGCGCCATGATCTGCGCCTGCACCGTAACATCCAGCGCCGTCGTTGGCTCGTCGGCAATGAGCAGGCGCGGGTTGCACGCAATCGCCATGGCGATCATCACCCGCTGCAGCATGCCGCCCGAAAGCTGGTTGGGCGTGTATTTCAGCCGCCGTGCAGCGTCGGGAATACGCACGCGGTCGAGCGCGTCCTTGGCCGCCGCCGTCGCTCGCCGGCCGGTCAGGCCGCGATGCAGGCGAAACGATTCCTCGATCTGCCTGCCGATGGTCAGCACCGGATTGAGCGAGGTCATCGGCTCCTGGAAGATCATGCCGATTTCGCCGCCGCGGATCTTCGTCAATTGCGGCTCGGCTGCGGCTGTCAGGTCGAAGGTGCTGCCGTCGGCCCGCCTCAGCTTGATCGACCCGCCGGTGATGCGGCCGCCGCCATAATCGACGAGGCGATTGATCGACAGCGCCGTGACCGACTTGCCCGAGCCGCTTTCGCCGACGATTGCGAGCGTCTCGCCGTCGGCGAGATCGAAACTGACGCCGCGCACGACCTCATTGGCTTGCGGATTGCGGCCGAAGCCGACGCGCAATCCGCTGACGGACAGCAGCGGGATCATGCGATCGATCTCCGCATCTTCGGGTCGAGGACATCACGCAACGCATCGCCGAGCAGGTTGAAACCGAGGATGCCGATCATGATCGCCACGCCCGGGAAGATCATCAGCCAGGGAGCTGTCTCCATCAGATTGCGGCTGTCGCTCAGCATCAGGCCGAGCGACGCGGCGGGCGGCTGCGTGCCGAGCCCGAGGAAGCTTAAGCCGGCTTCGGTCAGCAGTGCCCAGGCCAGCGCCAGCGTCACCTGAACCGTCAGTGGCGCCACCAGATTGAGCAGCAGATGCCGTGTTACGATATAGCCCGCACTGCTGCCGAACGTGCGGGCCGCGTCGACGAACTCGCGCGCCTTGAGCGACAGAGCCGGACCTCGCACGACGCGCGTGAAGATCGGTGTGTAGACGACGGCGATGGCAATGACGCTGGTCGAGGTTCCCGGTCCCGCAACCGCGACGATCAGCAGCGCCAGCAGGATCGCCGGGAACGCCAGCACAACGTCCATGATGCGCATCACCATGCCGTCCCAGCGGCGCCCGAACCAGGCTGCCGCCAGCCCGAGCACGGTGCCGGCCAGTGTCGCAAAGGCGACCGAAAAGAAGGCCACGATGAAGGACTGGCCGATCCCGGTCATCAGCCGACTTGCGACATCGCGGCCGAACAGGTCCGTGCCCATCCAGTAGATGCCGTCAGGCGCATGCAGTCGCTCGACCCGGTGCTGCGTCAGCGGATTGTGCGGCGTCAGCCCCAGCATGCCAAGCACGGCAAGCAGCAGATAAAGCGCAACGATGGCACCGCCGATCCGGCCACTGGGATGCGCAAATATAGCCCGCAATGTCGCCATCAGTGCTCGCTTAACCGGATACGCGGGTCGAGCGCGACATAGGCGAGGTCGACGAGGAGATTGACGATCATGAAGTTGAAGGCGATGAATAGCACGCTTCCCTGCACCAGCGCGTAGTCGCGCTGCAGGATGGCATCCAGCACCATGCGGCCGAGACCGGGCAGCGCATAGATCTGCTCGACGATGACAGCTCCGCCCAGGAGGTAGCCGAACTCTATGCCGCTCAGCGTCACGACCGGGATGAGCGCGTTGGGCAAAGCATGCCGCCAGATGACGCCGCGCGCCGAAACGCCCTTGCTACGCGCCGTCCTGACATAGTCGTCGCTGAGCACATCGAGCATCGCCGAACGCGATATGCGGGTCACCGAAGCCGCGAAGGCAAATCCAAGCGTGACCGCAGGCAGCAACAGCTGGCCGAGATTGCGCAGCGGATCCTGCCACAGCGGCGAAAACTCGCCCATCGCCGGCAAAACGCCAAACCCCGCCGACAGCGTGTAGATGATCAGCAGGGCAAGGACGAAGTTCGGCGTCGACTGCCCGATCATTGCGACAACGCGCACGCCGAGGTCGGATAGCTTTTCGTTATGGGTGGCGGCAAAAATCCCGGCCGGCATGCCGACAAGCAGGGCGATGACCATCGACAGCAGGGCGAGTTCCAACGTTAGCGGGAAACGCTCGAGGATGACGTCGAGCACCGGCCTGCCATAGGTGGACGAAAGGCCGAGATTGCCTTGGAAAAGACCAAGCAGCCAGCGCCAGTACTGGATGAACCAGGGCTGGTCGATGCCGAAATAAGCTGCAAGCGCATCGCGCTGCTGCGGCGTCAGCAGGCCGGCTTCGGTCCCCAGCATTGCCGTGATCGAATCGCCCGGAACCATCCGGATCGCCAGGAACACCACGATGGACACGCCAAGCAGGACGAGAGGGAAGGTCGCCAGTCGCCGCATCAGATAGTTCACGCGAAGAATATCCTCTCGTCCGGCATCAAAGCAGCTACTGGATCGTCACCTTGGCGAGGCTGAACAGCGAACCTGTCGGCACCGGTTCGAATCCTGCGATATTCTTCTGCTGTGCCGTGTAGCTGTAGGACGTGTAGAGCCAGATCCAGGGCGACATCTCAGTGATGTGCTTCTCGAAGTCGGCGAAGATCGCTTTGCGCGCTGCCGGGTCGGTCTCGGTGCGGCCCTTCTGCATAAGACTGTCCAGCGTGTCGTCGATATAGTTCGCCACCTTCTGCAGATTGCCCGTCTTGGTCCAGTAGCGGTTGTACATAGTGTAGGGATCGGCCCTGCCGCCGTTCAGCGCGACGGCCATGTCGAAATCGCCCTTCAGCCAGGCGTCGACATAGACGTTGAGCTCCATCATCTTGATGTCGAGCTTGACGCCGATTTCTGCGAGTTGCGACTGGATCACCTGGGCTTCCGCCGCTGCCGTCGGCGGCTCGCCGGTGGCGCCGATCACGGTCGCCGAAAAGCCGTCGGCATAGCCGGCTTGGACCATCAACTGCTTGGCCTTCCCAATGTCGCGCTTATAGCAGAACAACTGCTTCGGATCGGTCGCCAGTGCCGGGATGGTCAGCGGGCCGGTGACCTTGCCTTCGCCGAGCGAGGCGGTGTCCAGCACTTCCTGCCGGTCGATGGCGCAGGAAATCGCCTGACGCACCTTGAGTTCGGTCATCGGCTTGCGGGAGGGATTGAGCTGCAGCACGTGATAGGCAAGCACCGGCACGCGGTTCAACTGCAGGCTGGCTTCCTTGGGCACCAGCGTGGCGACAAGCGGATCGTTGAGCAGGGCAAAATCGATCTGCTTGGTGCGCATCGCCGCCAGGATTGCCGTCTCGTCCGGCAGCACGCTGATATCGATGCCGTCGACGCCGGTCGCGCCGCCTGCCCAGTCCTTGTTGGCGACAAGCACTTCCTTGGAATTCGGATCCCATTTTTCGAGCTTGAACGGACCCGAGCCGATCGTTGTCGTGCCGATCGAGCCGGCCGCGATTTCGCTTGCCGGGACGATCGCCGCATTGACGTCGCTCATCGCCGTCAGGATCGGCACATCCGGCTGCGAGAGGTGGAACACGACGGTGGCTGGATCGGGCGTGTCGATGCTGGCGATCGAGAGAAAGTTGGCGCGCGCCGCAGCACCCGTCTTCTCGTCGAGTATGCGCTCGAACGATGCCTTGACGTCGGCCGAGGTCACGGCGGCGCCGTTCTGGAATTTTGCTTTCGGATTGAGCTTGAAGCTCAGCTCCTTGCCGTCCGGCGAGAACTGCCATGAATCGGCAATCGCGGGCGTGATTTGCAGGTTTGCGTCGAGCCGCACCAGCGGTTCGTAGATCAGCTCCAGCAGCCGCAGTGAGGAGAATGCGGTCTGCTTGTGCGGATCAAGACCGGTGGCGTCCTGCGACCACGCCATATGCAGCGTCGCCGCACTCGCCTGCACCGGTAGCGCGGCGATGCCAACCATTGCCGCGAGCGTCATGCCGGAAAGCAGTTTCTTGCCAATGTGCCGTACCATTGTCGTTCTCCCATTATTGTTAAACCAGATGCCTTGCAGTTCCCCGGACCGCTTCAAAGGGACACACGCCCCGGAACATCGGCCCAGTATCCATGCGGTCTTACACCGTCTTTTCGCCTATCGCCTTGCGCAGGAAACCTCCCGCGTTGGCAAGCGCCTTACGTGCTTCTTCGACACCCATGCCGGTGATCGTCACCAGGATTGCCAGTTTTACATCATTGCCGGTCTGGTCGAGTGCCTGTCGTGCCTGCTGTGCCGCGCAGCCGGTCGTCTGCATCACGATCCTGACCGCCCTTGCTACAAGCTTCTTGTTGCTTGGATTGAGGTCAACCATCAGGTTCTGATAGCTCTTGCCGATGCGGATCATGCTGGCGGTGGACAGCATATTGAGCACCAGCTTTTGCGCGGTTCCCGATTTCAGCCGGGTCGAGCCGGTGAGGACCTCCGGGCCAACCACCGGAGAGATGCCAATATCGGCAATGCCGGCAATGGTCGATCGAGGATTGCAGGACAACGCCACGGTGGTGGCTCCCACTTCCTTGGCATAGGTCAGGCCGCCGATGACATAAGGTGTGCGTCCGCTGACAGCGATGCCGACCACCACGTCGTCGGCGGTCAGCTTGATGTCCTGCAGCGCCTTTATTCCCTGTTTCGGATCGTCCTCGGCGCCTTCCGCAGAGTGCACCAGCGCGTCGACGCCGCCGGCGATCAGGCCCACCACCATGTCCTCGGGTACGCCAAAGGTCGGCGGACATTCCGAGGCGTCGAGGACGCCGAGCCGGCCGCTGGTGCCAGCCCCCATATAGACAAGGCGTGCACCGTTCTGGAACGCGCTCACGATCCGGTCCACAGCCGCAGCAATGTCGGGGATGACCTTCTCGACGGCTGCCGCAACGCCTTTGTCCTCGTCATTGATCTTGCGCAGCACCTCGAGGGTCGGCAACAGATCGATATCCATGGTTTTCGGGTTCCGGTCCTCGGAAACCAGCCGCTCCAGCTCCGACATCAACCCTTGTTCGACCACTTCGCTTACTTTCAAGTGCGACTGCGAGCAGGACTGTGATGCCCGCAGCAAGCGGCGTCCAGTGCCTGCACCTGGCCGTCGGCTCCGTACCGGCTGCGCCGGTTCTGTTTCGTTAACTTCTTAGAATTCGATATTCCCTGTGTCAACGGAAAGTAGGAATATTATATTCCTTGCGAGCAAGGCATCACTGGCGGCAGAGGGATTTTCTGGCCAGGATTATGGCTCCCGAAACCGCGTCGCCGTCGGCCGGTTTCAGCCGTCGGCGGACGTCGGGAGCGAGCCATGGCTCAAGCGGGCTGGACAACCCTCCGAGCAGCGTAACCCGCGGCGCACCTTTTTCGAACAGCACCCGCACGAAGGTGTCGATCTGCTCGGCAGCGCCTTGCACGATCCGCCGACCGGCCGGATCGCCCTGGTCGGCATGGCGGATCACCATCGGCGCCATGGCGGCATAGTCCGTCGCACTGGCGCGGTCCATCCAGGCCACCGCCTCGAACGGATCGTCCTTGAAGCGCTGCATCACCTCGGCCAGCAGCGCCGTCCGCTCATGCCGGCCGTCATGGGCTCGCAAGGCAAGCTGCACTGCCTTCAGTCCGAGATCGGCGCCGCTGCCCTCGTCGGAAATCGGAAAACCGTAGCCGCCGACGCGCAGGTCGCGCCCTTCGACAAAGCCGAGCCCGATCGAACCGGTCCCGGCTATGACGATGGCGCCGTCTTGACCCGAATGCGCGCCAAGGCAAGCCGCGACGCCGTCGCTGACGAAGTCGATGCTCGCAAAGGGTTGTTCGATGCCATGAAACGCCTCGAGCGCACCCTTACGGCCGATGCCGGCAACACCGATACCCGCGCGGATCCTGGCGATTTCCGCCGCCGCGAACCCTGCCTCTTCGATCGCCGCGCCAAAGGCTTTGGCAATCGAGGCCCAGGCCACCTCTATACCGAGTCGCGTTGTCGCCGGGCCCGACAGGCCTTGCCCGAGCACGGTTCCTGCCTCGTCTTCGATACGCGCCCGGCAGCCGGTTCCGCCGCCATCGACGCCCAGGAAATAATGCGGAGACGCCCCACCGGCACTCATTGCCTTATTCGTTCGATCTGGGCGCCGCACAGCCGGAGCTTGCGGTCCAACTGCTCGTACCCGCGGTCGAGATGATAGACGCGATTGATCGTCGTCTCGCCCTCCGACACCAGCGCTGCCAGCACCAGCGAGACGGAGGCGCGCAAGTCGGTCGCCATCACTTGCGCGCCCTTCAGCTTCTCGCCTCCGCGCACCAGCGCCATGGTGCCTTGCAGCTTGATATTGGCGCCGAGCCGCATCAGTTCAGGCACATGCATGAAGCGGTTCTCGAAGATCGTCTCGCGCAACAGCGAAGCGCCCTCGGCACAGCACATCAACGCCATGAACTGCGCCTGGAGATCGGTCGGAAAGCCCGGATAGGGCTCCGTCGTCACGTCGACCGCCTTGAGCGGCCCGTCTCTCGATACGATCAGCCCGCGGTCGCCCGGCCATATTTTCACACCGGCTGCTTCGAGCAGCTGGACGACGGATGCCATGTGCTCGAGCCGCGCGTGGGTCAGCTCGAGCTGACCGCCGGTGATGGCCGCTGCGACGGCATAGGTGCCGGCCTCTATCCGGTCCGGGATGATGTCGTGCGTGGCGGCGCGCCAGTCTGTGCTGCCCCCGATCAGGATGCGGTGCGTGCCGGCGCCCTCGATCCGCGCGCCCATGTCGTTCAGGCAGGCGGCAAGATCGGCCACCTCCGGCTCGCGGGCCGCGTTGAGGATCTCGGTCTCGCCGTTTGCCGTCGTCGCCGCCATCATCGCCGTTTCGGTCGCGCCGACCGACGGCGAGCTCAAAACGATGCGCGCGCCTTTCAGTCCGCCCGGCGCAGACGCGACGATCAGTCCGTTTTCGATCGCGATATCGGCGCCAAGTGCGGCAAGTGCGGCGACATGCATGTCGACCGGCCGTGCGCCGATCGCGCAGCCGCCAGGCAGCGAGACCCGGGCATGGCCGAAGCGGGCAAGCAGTGGACCGAGAACCAGCACCGTCGCGCGCATGCGCCTGACGGTATCGTAGCTTGTCTCCCTGGAAGCGGCAGCACTGGTATCGATTGTGGCGGCATGCGCCGATCTGGTGACTTCGGCCCCATGAAGGCCGACGACGCCAAGCATGTTGTCGATATCCGTCACCTCAGGCAGGTTGGTCAGCTGCAGCGGATAGGGGCTGAGCAACGCCGCCGCTATTTGCGGCAAGGCCGCGTTCTTGGCGCCGGAGATCGTCACCGCGCCCTCAAGCCTGTGCCCGCCGACGATCCGCAATTTGTCCATGGCTCTGACCTAATCCCGAGCTGTCGGCGAGTCTACGATCTTTTCATGTCCGAATCGTCGACATGCCCGAAGGCTGGGCCGCAACCGCACCAGTCGAGATTTGATGGTTCATTCTTGGCTGTCAATCAGAGGCGGAATAATTTATTCCTTGGCTTGGCGTTGTCTATGACAGGCAATGGGGGAACGCATGTCCGTCCTGAAGAAGATCGAGGCCAAGCTCGAAGTCATGGCGCCCGGCGACCGCGAGATCGGTCAGTATATCGTCGATAATCCCGACCAGATGCTCCGCCTGTCGACGGCGGCGCTTGCCGCCGAGATCGGCCGCAGCCAGTCGAGCGTCGTCAAGTTCAGCCAGAAGCTCGGCTATTCCAGCTATCAGGAGCTTAAGCTCGCCGTCAGCGAGGCCAAGTCGCAGGAATGGCACGTGCCGGCCGGCATGATCCACGGTTCGATCGAGGTCGGCGACAGCTATCTGGTCATCCTGCGCAAGCTGATCGGCAGCAAGCTTTTGTCGATGCAGCAGACCGTCGCGGCCAACACCGAGCAGGAAATCGGCAAGGCCCTCGAAGCATTGAATGGTGCGCGCCGCATTCATTTGGCCGGCGTCGGCGCATCCTCGCTGGTGGCGCGCGATTTTTCCTACAAGCTGATGAAACTCGGCCGCAACGTGCTGCACGACAGCGACAGCCATGTGCAAATGGCCAATGTCTCGACGCTTGGAAGAGGTGACGTGCTGTTCGCGCTCTCCTATTCCGGGGCGAGCATCGAAACCCTGCGGATAGCTGAACTTGCCCGCAAACGTGGCACCACCGTGATCGCCGTCACCGGACTTCGCGACAATCCGCTGAGCCGGGTTGCCGACATTCGCCTCCACACGATCGCCGATGAAGAGCGCGCGCGCTCGTCATCGATAACTGCGCGTGATGCACAACTGACGCTGACCGACCTGCTGTTCATCCTGCTCGTGCAGAAGCAGCCTGACGCCAACGAATACGTCCACAACAGCGAATTGGCCGTCTCGGTGCTGAAGGCTTAGTGGTGTTCGCAGTCTCGCGTTAAGGCTCCCTGTTCTCGGAGAAATGCCCGCGCCGTAGGGCCTTCAGCGCGAGCGCGTCCGATAGGTCGACACAAGTGGCCTGACCAAATGTGGGGACCCGACCGGAAATGCCCAGGTCCAAACAACTGTTGACAACAGCATCTGTTGTTATATCAACATTCAGCCTCGAATTCGACGGCCGGGTGAGACAATGGACGACCTTGGAGCACAGGAACAAGCGGTTCTCGACCTCATTGCCGCGAACCCATTCGCCGGCCAGCAGGACATAGCAACGGTGCTCGGCATCGCCCGCTCGACGGTTGCGGCCCACATCGTGCAACTCGTCAACAAGGGATACATTCTCGGCCGTGGTTACGTCTTGCCGACGTCCAAGCGCATGGTCTGCGTCGGCGGCGCGGTGCTCGACCGCAAATACCACGCCAAGAAGGATCTGATTTTCGAGACGTCGAACCCGGTCGACGGCTATCGCAGCTTCGGCGGGGTTGCCCGCAACGTCGCCGAAAACCTTGCCCGCCTCGGCGTCGACATAAGCTTCGTCTCGATCGTCGGCGACGATGAAACCGGCCGCTCACTGGTGCAGCATCTGCGCGACCTCGGCGCCGATGTCAGCCAGGTCATCACCACCACGGAACGGGCGACGGCGGAATACGCGGCCATCCTCGACCGCAACAACGACCTCGTGCTCGGCATTGCCGACATGGAGATCTTCGATCTGTTTTCGTCGTCCTATCTCGACCGCTTCTGGCCGCATCTGGCTTCGGCGACATGGGTGTTCATCGACTGCAATCTGCCGGCCGCGACCCTCGCAGCACTGATGTCGCGCAAGCAGGGTGCGCGCTTCAAGCTCGCCGTCGACACGGTATCGGCGCCGAAATCAGCGCGCCTGCCGAAGGACCTGACCGGCATCGATCTTCTGTTCACCAATCATGACGAGGCCAATACGATGCTCGGCATGACGGATGCCGACAGGCGGCTGACGCCGGAGCAAGCAGCGGCAGCGCTGCGCGCGGCCGGCGCCGGCGAGGTGATCGTGACCGTGGGCGCGCATGGATTTGCCGTTGCGACTGAGAGCGGTGTGACGACCATGCACTCCGTCCCGGCGCAGCCCGTCGATATCACCGGCGCCGGTGACGCGATGATCGCCGGCACACTGTACAAGGTGCTTTCGGGTGAGCCGGTCGCTCATGCCGTGCGCACCGGCGCGCTGCTTGCCACACTGACCACCGAGAGCGAAGCCAGCGTCCATCCCGATCTGTCGCCGCGCTTCCTTGCCGCCGGCATGTACCGCATTCCTGCCTGAAAGCGAGATGATATGAAACCTTTCCTTGTCCACCTGAACGATGAAGTCGCTGCTGCGCTTGATGAAGGCCGCGCGGTGGTGGCATTGGAATCGACGATTATCACCCACGGCATGCCCTATCCGGCCAATCTGGAAACTGCCCGTGGTGTCGAGACCGTGGTGCGTGAAAACGGCGCCGTGCCCGCCACGATCGCAGTGGTCGCCGGCAAGATCAAGGTTGGCCTCGACGACCGTGAGCTGGAAGAGCTGGCAGCGGCAAAGGGCGTGGTCAAGGCTTCCGGGCGCGATCTCGCCGCCATCATGGTGCGCGGCGGCTCGGCCGGAACCACCGTCTCGGCGACAATGCGGATCGCCGCTTTAGCCGGGATCGGCATTTTTGCGACCGGGGGCGTGGGCGGCGTGCATCGCGGCGCCGAAGCCACTTTCGATATCTCCGCCGACCTGACCGAACTCGGCCAAACCGGCACGACCGTCGTCTGCGCCGGAGTTAAGTCGATCCTCGATATTGCGAAGACGCTGGAATATCTGGAAACTCAGCGCGTGCCGGTGATCGCCTATGGGAGCGATGATTTTCCGGCTTTCTACACCCGCTCCAGCGGGCTCAAGGCCGATCATCGCCTCGACACGCCCGATGAGATCGCGCGAGCCATGCTGCTGCATGACGAGATGGAATCCGGCACCGGCATTCTCGTCGCCAACCCTATTCCCGAAGCGGACGCGCTCGATCCGGCGTTCATCGACGGCACGATCGCAGCGGCCGTGGCTGAGGCCGAGAAGCGCGGCATCGGGCGCAAGGAACTGACGCCGTTTCTGCTTGCACGCATCAATGAGCTTTCGCAAGGCCGCAGCCTGAAGGCCAACATCGCGCTTGTCCGCAACAACGCCGCGCTTGCTGCCCGCATCGCGGTTGCGCATGCGGAATTGAAGGGCGCGACCAGATAGAGACAGCGCCCGGCCAGCGCTACGTACCTTCGATTTCAGCCCGGCGCGAGGTCGAAGATGCGCCCCGCATTGAGGATGTTGTTCGGGTCGAAGGCTGCTTTCAGGCGCCGCATGGCCGCGATCTCGGCGTCGCTGCGCACAAGGTGCAGCCATTCCTTCTTGTCCAGGCCGATGCCATGCTCGGCCGAGACGCCGCCGTCAGCCGCGGCCACACCCTGGTAGATGATCCCGTATGCGGCCGCCGGATCCGCGGTGCGGACCTGGTAATGCAGATTGCCGTCGCCGAGATGGCCGAAGACGTAGATGTCGGCGCCAGGGTCGACGGCCCTGATGCCGGCTTCTGTTTCGCCTAGGAAAGTCGCCATTCTCGCCAGTGGGATGCTGATATCGACGCCGATCAGGCCTGCCATCGAAAACAGGAAACGGTTGGCCTCCTCGCGCACCGCCCAGAGCGCCCGGAATTCGCGCGGCGATTGCGAGACGACCACGTCGTCGATCAGGCCATCTTCAACCGCCTGCATCAGCACCGCGGCAAAGCGTTCGGCGTCGCGGTCCGGCTCGCTGCCCTGTATTTCGGCCAGTACATAGACGGGTGAGCCGACCGGCAGCGGCGCCGGCGCCTCCATGCCGGCGATCATGGCGCCATAGAGCGGTGCGAAATTCACCTCATAGGCCGATAGCAAGGGCCCGAGCTTCCGCCTGAGCCGCGCAAGCAACGTGATCGCCGCGTCCAGCGAAGCAAGCGCGCAGAAGGCGGTGATCTCGGTGGCCGGCTTCGGATGCAGCCGCAGGCATGCGCGCGTGACCACGCCGAGCGTGCCTTCGCTGCCGATGAACAATTGGCTGAGGTCGTAGCCGGAGTTGTCCTTCGCCAAACCCTTGAGCGAGGTCAGAATACTGCCATCGGCAAGCACCGCTTCCAGCCCAAGCACCTGCGCCCGGTACATGCCGTAGCGCAGCACACGGATGCCGCCGGCATTGGTGGCGACATTGCCGCCGACGGTGGCCGTGCCGCGCGCTCCGATGTCGACGCCGAACAGCAAGCCGGCCGCATCGGCGGCTTCCTGCACCGCTTGCAGCGGCGCGCCGGCCTCGGCGATGATGGTCGCCGCCTCGCGGTCGAGAGCCTCAACGGAAGTCATGCGCTCCAGCGACAGCACCGCTTCGCCGCGCTGGATGCGCGCCGCGCCCGCAAGACCGGTGCGGCCACCCTGGACGACGAGCCTCTGCCCGGCCTCGTTGCACAGGCGCAGAATGTCCGACACCTCGCCGGCAGTGCGCGGTCGCAGCACGACCTCCGGCCGCGCACCGGTCTTGCCGTCGGGGTCTTCCCTGTAACGCGGCCCGGCCTCATCTGCCGAGACGATCGCCGGCCGATCCAGCCGCTTTTCCAGCCGCGACAGGAGTTCGGCAATTTTCCGCGACATGTGGCTCAAGGACATGAACGGCCCGGGCGCATCGACGCGGCCGGGAGAGGGAAGGGCGAGGGCTGTGAAAGCGGCCGTGGCTGATTTCTACTGTTCAGCAAATGTGGGGAAAACCCGCCAAGAATACAGCCGGTTGTCTTCACCATGCGTCGCTCCTGTAACAGGTCGACCATAGGCGCGGCCGGCTATTTGTCAAACCTTTGACCGCAAGCGCTTACCTGCGGGCGGCCCAGTATTCTGGACCGAGGCAAACGCTCACTCATGCGTCCCAGGCGCCTCAGCCTCGGCGCGAATGAGCTTGATGTCGCCTCCCGCCGCCCAGGCGCCGATATCCTCCCGCCGCAGTGCCGCCGCCATCATGTCCGGAAACAGATCCGGGGTGCAGGCGATGACCGGAATGCCAAGTGCCGCGAGCCGCGCTTCTCCCCGCCCCGACGCAGTATAGATAGCGGTTTGTGAAGAATTGTTATAGCTCTGGCATGGTGAAGATTGGCACGCCTTGGCCTGTTTTGATGGGGCCAGGACATGCCTCAGACGCAAATGGGGTCGACTGTTATTCGGCAGACAGAACGGGCTTTGGTAGCCGGCGGCCTAGGCGGAAGCGTTCAGGCTCTGCCCTTCAGGAACTCGATCACCATTGCCGCGGTCCAGGTGAAGCGATTGCCGCCGAGCGGCTCGCCGCTGAGGGGGTCGTAATATTCGGCAAAACCGCTCTCGGCGATCAGGTCGAGACTGGATTGCGTGATGCGTTGTGCGATTTGGCTGTGGCCGGCGGCGGCAAGGCCGTCGGCGATCATGTAGTTGACCACCAGCCAGACCGGGCCGCGCCAGTAGCGCTTTGGGTCGAAGCGCCCATCCTCAGGATCATGCGACGGGACGATGTAACGCGCTTTGCCGGCGATGCGCTCGATCGCTGCAGCGATGGTCGCTGCCCGGCTTTCCGGGATGGCCGAAAATACCGACAGAATGCCGCCGACCGACGCGCTGTCAACATGCTTTCCGGCCACTCGGTCGAAACAAATGTACTGGCCATGCGCGTCGCTCCACAGCCGTTCCATTGCCGAAAGCCCCTTTTCGGCACGGGCGCGATTGGCTTCTGCGATTTCGGTTTCGCCAAGTGCCTCGGCGAGATCGGCAAGGTCGGCGGCGGAACGGATCAGGATGGCGTTGAAGCCGGGATCGACGACCTGGAATGGCGAGGCATCGTGCAGCCGGGCATTATCCCAGCCAAGCCCGCGGAAATGCTGCAACAGCCAGACATAGCGGTCATACTGTGCCTTGGTTGGACGATGCGCCGGATCGGCGTGCAGGATGTCGCGGCGGGTGTAGGGCTCGACGCCTTCGGTCGGCACGCGCTCGAACGCCTCGTCCCAGTCGATCGAGTTGTCGCGGCCGGACTCCCATGGGTGGATTATGGCGACCAGCCCTTCGCCGTCCGGGTCGCGATTTTCGTAGAACCAGCGGTGCCAGGCGTCGATTTTCGGCAACAGCGCGCGGGCGCGCTCGGCCGCCAGGGTCTTGTCCTTGGCCTGGTCGAACAAGCGGCGCACGGCAAAGCCGGCGACCGCCGGCTGGGTGATGCCGGAGGTGGCAGTCGGGCGATTGGTTCGCCAGACCTCCGGCCCGGGGAAATAGCCGTCGCTCCAGACATGGAAGACGATGTGCGGCACCATGCCGTCTGGCCATTGGTGGGCGAACAGCGTGTCGATCTCGGTCCAGGCGCGCGCCTCGTCATAGTGGGCAAGGCCGACCGCGGTCAGGCAGGAATCCCAGTTCCACTGAAACGGGTAGAGGCCCTTGGTCGGTATGGTGTAGGTGCCTTGGTCATTTTCCCTGAGCACCTCGACGGCGCGGGCGATGGTTTCGTCGACAGCAAGAGATATCATCGGGCGTTCGTACTTTCAGAATCGAAGGGGATCAAAGGGCGTTGGTGGTTTCGGGATCGAACCAGCGGATGCGATCGGGTTTGGGGGAAAGCCGCAAGTGATCGCCGACGGCGACCGTGGCATTCGATTCGAGGATGGCGCGGAACAGGCCGCCCTCGACGTCGCAGGTGACCAGCGTGTGCGGTCCGAGCGGCTCGACAACGCGCACCGTGGCGTTAATACCTTCGTTGCCGGCGTCTACATCCTCGGGGCGAATGGCGAATTCTATCGTCTGCTTGTCCGATTTGGGGCCGGGCAGCGTCAGCCCGGCGACGGTCCAACTGCCGTCGGCCGTCTTCGTCGCCGGGATGAAATTCATCGGCGGGTTGCCGATGAAGGAGCCGACGAAGCGGGCCGCCGGATTGCGGTAGACCTCTACCGGCGAGGCGGCCTGGACGATACGGCCCTGATGCATGACGGCGATGCGGTCGGCAAGGCTCATCGCCTCGACCTGGTCGTGGGTAACGTAGATGGTGGTGGTCTTGGACGCCGCGAGCACACCTTTGAGCTCGGCGCGCATTTCGAGTCGCAGCAGCGCGTCCAGGTTGGACAGCGGCTCGTCCATCAAGATCACGTCAGGCTCCATCGCCAGGGCGCGGGCCACAGCCACGCGTTGGCGCTGACCGCCGGAAAGCTGGCCCGAATAGCGCTTCAAAAGCTGTTCGATATGCATTAGCTCGGCGGTGCGGTTGACGCGCCCGTCGACCTCCTGCTGCGGCAGCTTCTTCATGCGCAGGCCGAAGGCGATATTCTCGAATACCGTCAGGTGCGGAAACACGGCGTAATTCTGGAACACCATAGCGATGCCGCGTTCGCGCGGCGGCAGATGGTCGACGCGACGGCCGCCGATCCAGACCTCGCCCTGGCTTGGCGTTTCCAGCCCGGCGACGATCCTCAGCAGCGTGGTCTTGCCGCAACCCGAGGCGCCGAGCAGCACCATGAATTCCTGGTCGGCGATGGTCAGGTCGATCGAATGCAGCGCGGTGAAGCCGCCGAAACGTTTTGCCACCTGCTTGATGACGATCTCAGCCATCGGCGTTCTCTTTTGTGCGCGTCATCGATTGGCGATCCCCCACATGGCGAACAGATATTTGCGGACGGCAAAAATGAAGATCAGTGCCGGGATAACCAAGGCAGCACCGCCGGTGAATTTGAGGTAGAGCGGCGATTCGCCAAGGCTCTGCAGCAGGAAGGCGGTCAGCGTCCGGTTCTCGATGGTGAGCACGGCGGCGGCAAACACCTCGTTCCAGGAGATGGTGAAGGCAAACACCGCGGACGCCGCGATGCCCGGCAGCGCCAGCGGCAGAATGACTTTTCGGAATGCCTGCAATCTCGTGCAGCCGAGCGTCCAGGCCGCCTCCTCCAGCTCGACGGGAATGCCGGAGAACAGCGAGAAGGTGATCAGCACCGCAAACGGCAGCGCCAGCGTGGTGTGGACCAGCGCCAGCCCGATCGCGGTGTCGTCGAGGCCGGTGCGGATGAACATCACCGCCAGCGGCAGCGCCAGCAGCGGCAGCGGGAAGGCGCGGGTCATCAGCACAAGGAAACGGAACGTTTCCTTGCCTGGGAAATCGAAGCGCGACAGTGCGTAGCCCGCGGGTGCGCCGAAGCCGATCGAGAGGAGCATCGTCAGCGTGGCGACGAGAACGGAGTTCCACAGCGCCTTGGCGACGCCGGCGAAATTGATGAAGAAAGAAAGGCTGCCGAAATCGAATGACGGGAAGAAGCGCTTGGGAAAGGCGGTCACCTCTTCCGGCGACGACAGCGCGTTGACGATCAACAGATAGATCGGCAGCAGCACCCAGACGCAAAGCAGGATGACCGTTGCGACCAGCAACCAGTTGCCGGCTTTGCGGGCCTCAGGCGCGGCGATCGAGATCTCCGCGACAGTGCTCATATCCGCGCCTCCTTCGGCACACGCAGCACACGCAGGAAGAACAGTGTGAAACCGATCGAGATGGCGAGGATGAACAGCGCCATGGCGGCGGCGACATTGTGGTCCTGCAGCGTGAACTGCCAATTGTAGGTCTCGCCCATCAGCACCGGCAGATTGGTGCCGCCGAGTGCTGCAACCACGGCAAAGACCTCAAAGGCAAGGATGACGCGCAGGATGATCGCCGTCTGCAGGCTTGGGCGCAGCAGAGGCAGCGTGATCTTGATGAAGCGCTTCCACGGGCTAGCGCCAAAAACCTCCGCCGCCTCGTAGTATTCCCGGGGGATCAGCCCCATGCCGGCGACCAGAATGACCATCATGATGGCGGTCGCGCGCCAGATCTCGGCCAGCGCCACGGCGATGAAGATCGTCAGCTTGCTCTGGTAGCCGAGGAACATGACCGGGCTGTCGATGACGCCGAGATTGGAGAGCAAGGTGTTCAGGAAGCCGGACTGGTCGAAGATGGCGAGCCAGATCAGCCCGGCGGCCAGATCGGAGATGCCGAGCGGAATGGCGAAGATATAAAGCGCGGCGCTGCGTCCCGTTTCGAGCCGCGACACCGCGGTTGCCATCAGCAGTGCCATAACCAACTGAATCGGCACGACGACGACGCTCAGCAGTAGCGTATTGCGGACAGTGACCGGAAACTTCCAGCTGCCCGCCATGGTGCGGAAATTGTCGAGCGTAAAGCCGCCGTCGCGGGTGAACGCCTCGAAGGCGACCAACACGAACGGGTAGAGGAAGAAGACGCAGAGGAACAGCGTCGCCGGTGTCAGCAGCAGATAGGGCAGGGCCTTGCTGTGCATGGAGCGCTCTCTATTCGAAGCTTCAAAAGGGGTGGGCGCCCGGCGCGCTGGAAATCCGGACGCCCGGGAGGATTCTTAATCGACCGGGCAGGCGCCTTGCGAGGGCTTGTCGGGCGCCCAGCACGGCGCCTCCGCCTGTTCGATGATCGCTTTCAGCGCCGTCGCCTGTTCGTCGAGCACGCCGTGCACATCCTCGCCGCCGAGCACGATGCGCTCGAAGCTGTCGGTGTAGATCTGATTGAACTTGCCGCCGAGGCCGCCAAGTCCCATCGGCAGCAGCGCCGGCAACGCATCGGGAGCTCCGGTCATGGTGGCGATCACTGGGCTGAAGGCCTTCACCGAGGCCGGCATGTCGTCGGGCAGCTTGACGTCGACGATCGGGAAGAAGCTTGTCGCCTTCAGCGTCGCGATCTGGGTTTCCGGTTTCAGCATATAGGCGACCAGCGCCTTGGCCTTGTCCATGTCAGGCGAGGTCTTCGGGATAGCGACACCGGCCACCACCGGCATGTAGCCGCGGCCTGCCGGGCCAGCCGGCGCCGGGAAGGCGACAAACTCGTCGGGTTTCTGGTTGAAGGCGTCGGCGAGGCGCGCCACGTGATCGAATGCCACCCAGACTTCGCCGGTCAGCAGCGGCTCCTGCATGAAGGCATAGTTGGTCGAATTCGGGTTGGTGTATTGCCACAAGTCCTTGAGCTTATTCCACGCCGTCTCGGCCTCCGCCGAGCGGAACTTCGTCACCATTGAGCCGGTATACGATGGAAGGAGAAAACCCTCGAAGAAACGGTGCTTCAGCCCTTTCGGGCCGGCCGGAAAACCGAATTTGGGCGAACCGGTCTTTTCAGCGATGTTTTTCGCCCACTCGATCAGTTGGTCATAAGTGATGGTGTTGAGATCGGTGCCGGCCGGCAGATATTGCAGCGCCTGTTTGTTGGCCGCCATCAGAAAGGTGGCCTGCATCCATGGCAGGTACTTCTGCTCGCCGGTGCCGAGCATGCCGAGCTTCTTGTAGGTCTCGTTGACCGTGACGCCACCGAGATCGACGCCAGAGAGATCGACAAGGTTCGCGCCGACGGTGGAGAAGTCTCCGTGCAGGCCGCCGAGCACGCCTATGGTGCCGGCGCCGGCCTGCAGTTCGGCCTGAAGGCGGGTGAGCCAGGGCCCGTCCTCGGCGACCTGATAGTCGACCTGGCCGTCAAACCCCTTCAGCACTTCGCTGCGCATCTTCTGCGTCTCTTCCACTGGTCGCGCCTGTGTCGACCAGAACAACACCTGCTGGGCTTGTGCTGCGCCGGCAGCAAGCGACAACGCCAGCACCGCACCTGCCAATGTCCTCAACGCATTCATCGTCGTCTTCCTCCCTGGTTGTGCGCCGCTAAGGCGTCAGTTCCGTCCTGTGGGTGCCGGGCCATGGCTTGCCCGCGAGACAAGTGTCGGCCGGACCAGCCGCGTCAGTGGCGCGTCCGGCCTGTCGCCGATGACGGTCAGCAGCATCTCGCCGATCTCGCGCGCGCACCGGCGGATCGAGGCGTCGAAAGTGGTCAGCCCCGGCGGCGCATAGGCGGAGGCGGCTATGTTGTCGAAGCCGATCACCGAAAGGTCTCGAGGAATGGCAAGTCCGGCGCGCCCCGCCTCTTCCATCACAGTCAGCGCCAGCTCGTCGAACAGTGCGACAATCGCCGTCGGCCGCTCGGTGGCGTGCAGAAGCCGGTTGATTGCCTGGATGCGGGCACCGCGATCGAAACGCGGCGCCGTCGCCACATCGAGGCTGACGGACGGATCGCCCCGGCGGGCGATCGCGGCGGCGAGCCCGTCCTGCCTGAGATGGCGAAATGTCATCGGCTCGGAAATCGTCACCAGGCCGAAATGGCGGTGTCCGAGATCGTAGAGCATGTCGAAGGCCTCGCCGAATGCGTGCGCGCCATCGGTATCGAGCCAATGGTAGGCAAAGTCGCCGTCGAGCAGCCGGCCATGCGCGACGAACGGGAAATTGCGGTGACGCAGATAGGCAAGCCGCTCGTCGACCTCGGCGATGCGGGTGACGACGACGCCGTCGGCGCGCCCGGATTCGACGACATGGCGAAGCACGGAAAGTTCCGACTGGCCTTGCGCTGCTGCGGCCAGGATCAGGTCGGAGCCGTGCGAAACCAGCCCTTCGCCGAGCCCTGTGACGAATTCACCGAGGAAGGAGTCGACCAGATTGGGGCCGCGGATCGGAAGCACCATGCCGACAAAGCCGCTGCGGCCGGAGACCAGCGTGCGGGCTGCGGTGTTCGGCACATAGCCGGCCTGGCGCGCGGCCTCGGTGACACGTTGGCGCGTTTTCAAGGCGATCTGCTCGTGGCCGGCAAGGGCGCGCGAAACGGTCGTGATCGACAGGCCGAGCTGCGCAGCAAGTTCCTTGAGGGTCGTAACGCGGGCCGGCATCGTTCCTCCCGAACGAAGTTTGAAACGTTTGTAATCAGTTCAAGCGAAATTGCAAACGTTTTAAATGGCGCGCGGTCGGTGTTGTTTCTTGCCCGTTGGTTAGCGCGGCCCTATTCGGCCGGCCGGCAAGCTCCTGGCCGGAGATTTAAACGCAGCGGTTGCTTGACTCGGGCGATGCGTTGTGAAAAATTTTGCAGCAACTGATAAAAATATCAAAGGGCGGAAATGGTTGGTTTTGGCAACGGCCTGCTGCGCGATGATGAGACAGGCATGGCAGCCCGTGCCGCCTGGCTTCACTATGCCGGCGGCCTGACCCAGTCGGAAGTCGCCAAGCGGCTCGGCCTGACCAGCCTCAAGGCGCATCGCCTGATCACCAAGGCCAATCAGGAAGGCCTGGTCAAAGTCTACATCGACGGCGAAGTCTCAGAATGCGTGGAGCTTGAGGATGAGTTGTCCGGGCGGTACGGCCTCGACTACTGCGAGGTGGTTCCGGACTTCGATGCCGAAGACCTGCCGCTCAAGGCGCTCGGCATTGCTGGCGCGCAGTTTCTCAAGCGCGAGATCGAACGCGGCGAAGAGGCGCTGATTGGCGTCGGCCACGGCCGCACGCTTGCCGCCTGCGTGGAATATCTGCCGCGCATATCGGCCGGCAGGATCCGTTTCGTCTCGCTGCTTGGCGGCCTGACGCGCAAGTTCTCGGCCAATCCGCATGACGTCATCCACCGCGTCGCCGAGCGGACTGGTGCGGAGGCCTATGTGATGCCCGTACCGATGTTCGCCAACACGGTCGAGGATCGAACAGTGTTGCTCGGGCAGAAAGGCGTCAGCGATGTCTTCGACCTCGCCAAGTCCGCCGACTTGCTCATCGCCGGCATCGGCACCGCCGAACGTGAGGCCTCGCTTGTCGCCACCGGTATGATCGAGAAGGGCGAGATGGAGGAGATCCGCCGCAACGGCGGTGTCGGCGAACTGCTCGGCCATTTCTTCGACGATGCCGGAAAGGCCGTTGCGACGACGCTTTCCGACCGGGCGCTGGCACTGGCGCGCGAAGACATCAGCAACCGCAGGATTGTCGCCGTCGCCGGCGGCAAGGTGAAGGTTCGCGCCATCAAGTCAGTGCTGGAGGGCCGTTATCTCAAAGGCTTGATAACCGACGAGCGGACGGCGCGATCGCTCGTGGAACAGACGCCGGTCGGGTAGCCGGCAACCATTTCGTTGAAACTACCCTGTGGAGGAGAAGAGAAATGCATGAGAAAGAGAAAGACCTCATCGACGCATTCCTGCGTGGACAAGTCGACCGCCGTGGGCTGATCAAGGGCCTCGGTGCAATGGGCCTTGCCGCCAGCACCGCCGGCACACTGCTCAATTTCGGGCAGACCCGCGCCCTGGCGGCTGATTTCGACTGGCAGGCGCATAAGGGCAAAACCATCAAGCTGTTGCTCAACAAGCATCCTTACGCCGATGCGATGATCGCCAACCTCGACAATTTCAAGAAGCTGACCGGCATGGAAGTCGTCTATGACGTGTTCCCCGAAGACGTCTATTTCGACAAGGTTACCGCCGCGCTGTCGGCCAGCTCGCCCGAATACGATGCCTTCATGACCGGCGCCTACATGACCTGGACCTACGGCCCGGCCGGCTGGATCACCGACCTCAATGAATGGATCAAGGATCCGGCCAAGACCAACCCGAAATATGCCTGGGACGACTTCCTGCCCGGCGTCAGGAGTTCCACCGCCTGGAACGGTCAGCCGGGCGGCGCGCTGGGTTCTGAAGACGCCAAGCAATGGTGCATTCCGTGGGGCTTCGAGCAGAACAACATCACCTACAACAAGGGCATGTTCGACAAGGTCGGCGTCAGCGTTCCCGGCAATATGGATGAGATGGTCGCTACGGCCGCGAAGCTCACCAAGGACGTCGGCGGTGGCGTTTACGGCATCGGCGTGCGCGGCTCGCGCTCCTGGGCGACGATCCACCCGGGCTTCCTGTCGGCCTACGCCAATTTCGACCAGAAGGACCTGAACGTCTCGGCTGACGGCAAGCTGTCGGCCGCGATGAACACCGCCGAATCCAAGGCTTTCCACAAGCAGTGGGTCCAGATGATCCAGGAGAGCGGCCCGAAGGACTGGTCGACCTACACCTGGTACCAGGTCGGCACCGATCTCGGTGCAGGTGCTTCGGCGATGATTTACGACGCCGACATCCTTGGCTACTTCATGAATGGCGGCGACAACAAGATGGCCGGCAAGCTCGCATTTTCGGCATTCAAGGCCAATCCTGCCGCCAAGGCGCCCACGCCCAATATCTGGATCTGGTCGCTGTCGATGTCCAACTTCTCCAAGGACAAGGACGCAACCTGGTACTTCATGCAATGGGCATCCGGACCCGAGCATGCATTGTTCGGTGCGACCAAGATGGACTTCGTCAATCCGGTTCGTCAGTCGGTCTGGAACGACGAGATGTTCCGCGAGAAGCTGAACAAGAGCTATCCGGGTTATGTCGAGATGTTCGACGTCTCGGCGCCGGGCGCCAGCATCAAGTTCACCCCGCAGCCGCTGTTCTTCGATCTCACCACCGAATGGGCGGCGACACTGCAGAAGATGGTGGCCAAGGAAGTGCCGGTCGACGAGGGCCTCGACAAGCTGGCCGAGAGCATCAACAGCCAGCTCAAGGAAGCCGGGCTCGGCTAAGCCGCGGCCAAGGCTGGCCCGTCCGCGGGCCAGCCTTTGAGATGTGATACGTTTGCGACGCGGTCCCGAAAGGTGCCGCCTGCTCGCCCGACCGGCCGCCTTGCTCCCTTGGGCGGCCGGGACGGCGAAGCAACAGGATGACGGAGCAGCCGATGACTGCGGCGACAATACAAAGAAACAGGCCGTCGAGCTTCAGGATCAGCAAGCGGGTGCTGCCCTATCTCCTCAGCCTGCCGGCTCTGCTGGTCTGCATCGGCATCCTGATCCCGTTCCTGACGTCGGTGGTCTATTCGTTCCAGCGCTACCGGTTGAGCCAACCCTGGGCGCGGCAGTTCAACTGGGGCGACAACTATATCTCCTTCTTCACCGACCCGAAGTTCTGGAACACGCTGGAGATATCGCTGCTATACGCCGGCATCACCGTTGTGCTTGAACTGCTTCTCGGTCTCGGCATCGCCATGCTGCTGCAAAAGCGCTCGACGCTGAACAACTTCATCTCGATCATGCTGCTGATGCCGCTGATGACGGCGCCGGCGCTCGCCGCGCTGATGTGGAAGCTGATGACCAATCCCGGTTTCGGCGTGCTCAGCTATCTCGCCAGCCTGATCGGGTTGCAGGATTTCCGCTGGGCCTCGTCTCCGTCGACGGCGCTGCTCACCGTCGTGCTCGTCGACATTTGGGTCTACACCCCCTTCATCATGATCCTGCTGCTTGCAGGCCTGCGCAGCCTGCCGACGCAGCCCTTCGAGGCGGCAGCACTCGACGGCGTGCCACGCAGCTTCGTCTTCTTCCGCATCACACTGCCGATGCTGACCCCCTACATCCTGACGGCGACCCTGTTCCGCCTGCTTGATTCCATCCAGCAGTTCGACATCATCTACGCCATGACGCAGGGCGGTCCGGGCGACACGCTGACCGTGTTCCAGGTCGAGGCCTATCTCAATTTCTTCCAGTCGACCAATGTCGGCCGCTCGGCGGCACTGATGATCATCCTGTGGGCGATCACCTATTTCCTCTCGAACATTTTCATCAAGAATTGGCTGCGGCTGCGCGAACGCGCCCGCGGCCAGGCATAGGAGGCTGGCGTGGAACACACCTCGCTTCTCGAACGCATCCTGCGCGGCATTGCCCTGGCGCTGGTCGTGATCTTCTTCATGTTCCCGATCGTCTGGATCCTGATGATGTCGTTCCAGACCAACGAGACAATCCTGCGGATTCCGCCGCAGCTTGTCTTCGAGCCGACGCTCGCCAACTACACTGCCTTGATCACCGGCAAGCTGATGACGGCGGCCGGCACGCTCGACATCGCCTTCATGCGCAACCTCTGGAATTCCGTCTTCCTGTCGGTCACCTCGGTTGCCGTCGCGTTGCTGCTCGGCGTTCCGGCGGCCTACGCCTTTGCGCGGCACAAATTCCGCGGCTCGGAGGACATTGCCTTTACGCTGCTGTCGTTCCGGTTTGCGCCGGCGCTGCTGGTGCTCCTGCCGCTCACCCTCTATTTCCAGAAGCTCGGGCTGGCCAACACCTATATCGGGCTGATCTGGGTCTATCAGTTGATCTGCCTGCCGTTGATCCTGTGGATCGTGCGCGGCTATTTCGAGGACATTCCCGCCGACATCGAATACGCCTACCGCATTGCCGGACATTCCTGGTTTGCCACCTTCCGCAAGATCGCGCTGCCGCTCGCCGGCCCAGGCATTGCCGCTGCCGGTCTGCTCGCCTTCATCTTTGCCTGGAACAATTTCGTTTTTGCGCTGGTGCTCGCCTCGGCCGACAAGCAGCCGGTGACGGTCGGCGCGCTCGCCTTCATCACCTCCTCGGGCATCCAGTATGGCCAGATCTCGGCGGCGATCGTGCTGTCGATCACGCCAACGCTGGCGCTCGCGCTCTATGCGCAACGCTATCTCGTCGAAGGCCTGTCGCTTGGCGCGGTGAAAGGATAGTCCGATGGCAAGCCTCGAACTGCGAAACATCGTCAAGCGCTATAAAAGCCAGACTGTTCTCGACAATCTGTCGCTGACCGTCGCCGACGGCGAAACGCTGGTCCTGTTCGGGCCGTCCGGCGCCGGCAAGACCGTGCTGCTGCGGCTGGTGGCCGGCGTCATCGACCCCGACGAGGGAAAGATACTCATCGGCGGCGAGGACATGACCGATCTCGACGCCGAGTTCCGCGGCGTCGGCATGGCATTTCAGAACTTCGCGTTGTTCCCGCATATGACGGCGTTCGATAACATTGCGACGCCGCTGCAGGCCAAGCACTCATCGCAAGGCACGATAAAGACCGGCGTCGAGAGCGTCGCCAAGCTGTTGAAAATCGGCCATGTGCTCAGCCACAAGCCGCGGGCGCTGTCCAATGGCCAGAAGCAACGCACCGCGCTTGCCCGCGCCCTGGTCGGCTCGCCGCCGCTGCTGCTGCTCGATGATCCCTTGCGCAACGTCGATGCCAAATTGCGCTTCGAAATGCGGCTGGAATTGCCAAGACTGCTGGCGGATCGTGGCGCGACCGTCATCTATGTCACCCAGGACTACAAGGAAGCGATGGCGCTCGGCGACCGCATCGCGGTGATGTCGCAGGGCGTCGTCAAACAGCTCGGCACGCCCGAGCAGATCTATCGCGAGCCGGCCAATGTCGAGATTGCCCGGCTGTTCGGCGACCCGACCATCAACCTTCTGGACGTCAAGCCGGCGCGGGACGCCAAGGGCATCTATGTTGGCTTGTCCAACGTCCAGGTCCATCTTGCCGGCGCTCATGAGGCGGCGGTCGGCCGCGACTGCGTGATCGGTTTGCGGCCGGAGGCGCTGGCGTTTGTCGATGAACGCACACTCGGCGCCATCCCGGTGACGGTCGAGGCTGAGACGCCGCTCAACGAGAAGATCGTCACGCTGGTGCGCACCGTGCGCGGCCGTGAAATCCTGGTTTCGCGTCCTTCCGGGACACCGGGCCAATCCGAGGGCAAGGTCTACATCGCCGTCGACAGTAAAAGCGCCCTTTTGTTCGATCGCACAAGCGGCGAGCGCATCGGCTCGAAAAACGTCGTCAATTTGCGCAGCGGAGAAGCGGCATGAGCCCGACCGCAATCACCATTTCGGGCGTCGACAAGTTCTACGGTCCGATCGACCGTGGCGTACACGCCGTCAAGAACCTGACGATGGAAATCGCCAAGGGCGAGATCGTGGCGCTGCTCGGCTCGTCCGGCTGCGGCAAGACCTCGACATTGCGCATGATCGCAGGCTTCGAAGAGGTCTCGCGCGGTAGCATCTCGGTTGCCGGCCGCAAGGTGCACACGTTGCCGCCGGTCAGGCGCAACGTCGCAATGGCCTTCGAGGGCTATTCGCTCTACCCGCCGCTGACCGTGCGCGAGAACATGGCCTTCGCCCTCAAGGCCGCCAGGCTGGCGAAGAGTGCGGTCGATGCAAAGGTTGCCAACATCGCCAAGCTGCTCGAGATCGGGGACATTCTCGAGCGCTATCCGAGCTCGATCTCCGGCGGCCAGCAGCAGCGCGCCAGCCTCGGCCGGGCGCTGATCCGCGAGGCCGACCTGCATCTGCTGGACGAGCCGATGGGCCAGCTCGAGCCGCAGCTTCGCGCCGTGCTGCGCGGCCGCATCAAGCATTTCATCAAGGAGCGTGGCCTGACCGCGATCCTGGTCACCCACGACCAGACCGAGGCCAATGCGCTGGCCGATCGCATCGCTGTCATGGAGGGCGGCGTGCTGCAGCAGTTCGATACGCCTGACAGGCTCAAGGAGCGGCCGGCAAACCTGTTCACCGGCACCTTCGTTGGCGAGCCGCCGATGAATGTCTTCGAGGCCTATGTCGGCACGGCTGCCGGCAAGATCAGTCTCAAGCTGCCCGACGGGCTTTCGCTCGACTACGACAAGGATGCGTTCAGCGGCCCGGTTCGCGACGAATTGCTCAACCGGCAGCGCGTCGTCATCGGCGTCAGGCCCTATGCGGTCCGCCGCTCGAAGGATGGTGTGCCGGCGACGGTTTCGGCCAATCAATGGCTCGGCGACCAGACCCATATCGCCGCCGATTTCGCCGGCGGTTCGCTGGTCCTGGTCGAACATGACCGAACCCGCTTGGAGCTTGGCGCGCCGATCAAGATCAGCATCGATCCGAAAAACCTTCACGTCTTCGATCAGGCGAGCGGCAATGCCATTTCGCACGGCACGGAGCTGGCTTGATGCAGGATGTGCTGATCGGCATCGACGCCGGCACGTCTGTCATAAAATCCGTCGCCTTTGACACGGCGGGCAGGCAGATCGCGTCCGCCGCGCTGCCCAATAAATACGAGACACTGCCGGGCGGCGGCGCCGAGCAGGACCTGACACGCACCTGGGCCGATACCGCGACGACCTTGCGCGAGCTTGCCGACAGGGTGCCGGATCTCGCCAGCCGGACCATTGCCATCGCCGTGACCGGGCAGGGCGACGGTACCTGGCTGATCGACAAGGATGGCGAGCCGGTTGCCAAGGGCTGGCTGTGGCTCGACGCGCGCGCTGCCGCGGTCGTCGAGGAGATCCGCGCGCGGCCGGAGGACCGGCTGCGCTTCGAAAAGACCGGCAGCGGGCTCGCTGCCTGCCAGCAGGGATCGCAGTTCGTGTTCATGAAGCGCCACATGCCCGCGATGCTTGCCAATGCAGCGACGGCGTTCCACTGCAAGGACTGGCTCTATTTCAAGTTGACCGGCCACCGCGCCACCGACCCGTCCGAGGGCACCTTCACCTTCGGCGACTTCCGCACGCGCGGCTATTGCGATGATGTGCTCGAGGTACTCGGCGTCACCGATCTCCGGCATCTGTTGCCGCCCATCGTCGATGGCACCAGGCAAAGCACCTCGCTGTCGGTGGCAGCAGCCGATGCGACCGGCCTGCTCGCCGGCACACCGGTCGTTCTGGCCTATGTCGATGTCGCCTGCACGGCGCTCGGCGCCGGCCTGTTCGATCGCGAACGCAAGCCGGGATGCTCGATCATCGGCTCCACCGGAATGCATATGCGGCTTGCCGAAACGCCGGACGAGGTTCTGCTCAACGACGCTGCAACCGGCTACACGATGACGATGCCGGCACCCGGCGTCTTTGCGCAGATGCAGTCGAACATGGCGGCAACGCTCAATATCGACTGGGTCCTTGGCCTCGCCTCCGGCATTCTCGCCTCGCAAGGGATTACGCGGACCAATGGCGAGATGATCGCGCTGGTCGACCAGTGGATATCGTCGTCTGAGCCAGGCTCGCTGCTCTACCAGCCCTATGTCTCGGAGGCCGGCGAGCGCGGGCCGTTCGTCGATGCCAATGCCAGGGCCGGCTTCATCGGCATTTCGTCCAGGCACGGCTATGCCGACATGGTCCGCGCGGTGTTCGAGGGGCTGGCTTTCGCGGCACGCGATTGCTACGCCGCCATGGGGCCACTGCCCAAGGAAATCCGCCTGACCGGCGGAGCGGCCAGGAGCCCGGCTCTGCGCAAGATCCTGGGTGCTGCGGTCGGCGCCGACATTCGCACCAGCGAGCGCGAGGAGGCCGGTGCTGCGGGCGCCGCAATGATTGCTGCGGTCTGCGTCGGCCAGTACGCATCGATGGACGATTGCGTCAGTGAATGGGTCACGCCTTTGCTCCGTGCGGCCGAGCCCAGCGACCGGAAACTTGCCGCTGCCTATGAGGCGATGGCCCCGTCCTACACATTGGCGCATGAGGCGCTGCGGCCGGTCTGGCGTTCGATGGCCGCGTCCAGGCAAACCGACGTGAATTGAGAAGAGCATGCCCAAGAAAATTGCGATCATCGGCGACCGCTTCATGCTTCCGGAAGTGTTTCGCGAGAAAATCGAGGCGGCCTGCGGCGACAACCTCGACATCCGCAGCATTGAGACCGCTTGGCCCGACGAGCCGATGCAATTCGGCAATGCCGCGCTTGGTCTGGACAAGGTCAAGGAGTATTTTGGCGATCCCGACGAGGTGGTGGATTTCATCGGCGACGCCGAAATCTTCGTCACCCAGCTTGCGCCGCTCTCCGAAAGCATGATGCAGCGCCTGCCCACGCTCAAGCTGGTTGCGGTCTCGCGCGGCGGACCGATCAACATCGACATGGCCGCCGCCAAGGCCCACGGCATCACCGTGGTCAATGTGCCCGGCCGCAATGCCAGCGCCGTAGCCGAGTTCACCATCGGCGCCATTCTCGCCGAAACGCGGCTGATCCGCGTCGGCCACGAAGCCTTGCGCAAGGGCGAGTGGCGCGGCGATCTCTACCGCGCCGACCGTACCGGCCGCGAGCTCAACGAAATGACCGTCGGCGTCATCGGCTACGGCAATATCGGCACCAGGCTGGTTCGGCTGCTGCGCGCCTTCGGCTGCCGCATCTTGGTTTGCGATCCCTATGTGCAATTGAGCGCCGAGGACCGCAATGCCGGCGTCGAGCTGGTTGCGCTGGACGATCTGCTGTCGCGCTCCGATGTGGTCACGCTGCACTCCCGCGTCACCGAGGAGACGCGCGGTCTGATCGCCAAGGACACCATCGCCCGGATGAAACCCGGCGTGATCTTCGTCAATACCGCGCGCGGACCGCTGGTCGATTACGATGCGCTCTACGAGGCGCTCGTCTCGGGACACATCGGCAGTGCTATGCTGGAGACGTTCGCCGTCGAGCCGGTGCCTGCCGACTGGCCCTTGCTGCAGCTGCCGAACGTGACATTGACGCCGCATATCGCCGGCGCGTCGGTACGCACCGTGACCTACGCGGCCGAGCAGGCGGCCGAGGAAGTGCGCCGCTTCATCGCCGGTCTGCCTCCGGTCAATCCATGCTGACGACAGGGCATAGAGCGAGATGAGCGGTGAAACCGAAATCGTCGACCTCTTCGTCATCGGCGGCGGCGTCAATGGCGCCGGCATCGCGCGCGATGCGGCAGGCCGGGGCCTGTCGGTCATTCTTTGCGAAAAAGACGATCTCGCCGAGGGCACCAGTTCGCGATCGGGAAAGCTCGTTCATGGCGGTTTGCGCTATCTCGAATATTACGAGTTCCGCTTGGTGCGGGAGGCGCTGATCGAGCGCGAGGTGCTGCTCGAATCCGCGCCGCACATCATCTGGCCGATGCGCTTCGTGCTGCCACACAGCCCCGATGATCGGCCGGCCTGGCTGGTGCGGCTCGGCCTGCTCCTCTACGACCATCTTGGCGGCCGCAAGCGACTGCCGGCCACCCGCACGCTCGACCTGCGCACCGCGCCAGAAGGCGCGCCGATCAAGGACAGCTTCAAGCGCGGCTTCGAATATTCCGACTGCTGGGTCGACGACGCCCGCCTGGTCGTCATCAATGCGCTCGACGCCGCGGAGCGTGGGGCCAGGATATTCACCCGCACTGCCTGCACCGCCGCCCGCCGCGAAAACGGCCTGTGGTCGGTGGAGATGCGCGACGGTCGAACCGGCGTCAGGACCACAGTCCGGGCGCGGGCGCTGATCAACGCCGCCGGACCCTGGGTCAACGACGTCATCAACCGCGTCGCCGGCCAGAATTCCAGGCGCAACGTGCGCCTGGTCAAGGGCAGCCACATAGTCGTGCCAAAATTCTGGGAAGGGCGACAGGCCTATCTCGTCCAAAACAGCGACAAGCGCGTGATCTTCATCAATCCCTACCAGAACGATCTGGCGCTGATCGGTACCACCGACATTCCCTATGACGGGCGGCCGGAGGACGTGACCGCCGATGCCAGCGAGATCGATTACCTGATCAAGGCAGTCAATCGCTACTTCAAGCGCCAGCTTGCGCGCAGCGACGTCGTCTACTCGTTTTCCGGCGTCAGGCCGCTCTATGACGACAATGCCGACAATCCGAGCGCGGTGACCCGCGATTACATATTCGAACTCGACGCACCGGCTGGGCAGGCGCCGCTGCTTTCGGTCTTCGGCGGCAAGATCACCACCTTCCGCAAATTGGCCGAGCACGCGCTCGACCGTATCGCCCCGTTCTTTCCGAAAATGGGCAAGCCGTGGACCTCGAAAGGGCACCTGCCGGGCGGCGATATCGCCAATGCCGATTTCGAGCAGTTTCTGGGCGACCTCGGCCATGAATTTCCCTGGATGCCGGCATCGCTGGTCAAGCATTACGGCAGGCTCTACGGCACAAGGACGCGCGATCTGGTCGGCGCGGCCACCTCGCTCGCCGAACTGGGCCGGCGCTTCGGCAAGGATTTTTTCGAGCGCGAAGCCAATTACCTGTTCGAGCATGAATGGGCCGAGACCGCCGCCGATATTCTCGAAAGGCGCACCAAGCACGGCCTGCATCTGTCCGCCGCGGAAAGAACCGCCTTCGAGGACTGGTGCTCGAGCCGGCTGGCAAAGGCCGGCTGATGGCCTTTACGCTTTCGCTCAACACCAATCCGCTGGTCAACCGCTTTGCGGAGCCGGACGACCTGATCGACGCGATCGCCTATCAGATCGGTATCAGGGATGTCCAACTCACCCATGAATTCGTCAATCCCGGCTGGCCGGCGGCGACGATCGCCAAATTCGTCCGCCTGTTCCGCTCCGCGCTCAACCGCACCGGTGTGCGCGTGACCTCCGCGATGACCGGCCCTTACGGCCGGCTCAATCATTTCGGCCATCCCGATGCCGACGTGCGGCGCTACTATGTCGACTGGTTCAAGACCTTTTCAGAAGTTTCGGCCGAGCTCGGCGCCGCGGGCATCGGCACGCAATTCGCGATCTTCACCCACCGGGATTACGACAATCCTGAACGTCGCGCGCGGCTTTTCGACATCGCGCTGGAATGCTGGCGCGAGGTCGCCGAACATGCCAAAGCAGCCGGCTTGACCTACCTGTTCTGGGAGCCGATGTCGGTCGGCCGCGAATTCGGCCATACGATCGAAAGCTGCCGGGCACTGCAGCGCGAGATCGAAGCGGCCGGCATGGCGATCCCGCTCAACATGATGGTCGACATCGACCATGGCGACGTGACCTCGAGCAATCCGGCGGACACCGACCCTTATGCCTGGGCCGAAGCCTTTCCCAGGAAATCGCCGATCATCCACGTCAAGCAGTCGTCGATGAACAAGGGTGGTCACTGGCCGTTCATTGCCGCTCACAACAAGGACGGCCGCATCACGCCGGAAAAGCTGCTGGAGACGGTTCGCCGTGGCGGCGGCGTCGACAACGAGATCTGCCTCGAATTGTCGTTCCGCGAGCGCGAGCCCGTCGACCACGAGGTCATCGCCATGATCCGCGAGTCGGTCGACTACTGGGCACCATTTATAGAGACCGGCAGGGCCGATCTCTTGCCGCGAGCATGATCGGATGAGCAGGAGCTGAGGCAGCTCCTGCTCAGAACCGGAATACGTCAGCCAAATTTCGGATCGAGGCTTCCGGACTTGTAGCGCTTGGCCATTTCCGACAGCGGCAGCGGCTTGATCTTCGGTGCGTTGCCGGCGGTGCCGAATTGCTCGAAGCGCTCCTTGCACAGCTTCCGCATCGCGGCCATTGCCGGCGTCAAATATTTGCGCGGATCGAATTCGGCCGGGTTCTCAGTCAGCACCTTGCGGATTGCGCCGGTCAGCGCCATGCGGTTGTCGGTATCGATATTGATCTTGCGCACCCCGTGCTTGATGCCGCGCTGGATCTCTTCGACCGGCACGCCCCATGTCGGCTTCATCTGGCCGCCATATTTGTTGATGATCTCCTGCAACTCCTCTGGCACCGAGGACGAGCCGTGCATGACGAGATGCATGCTCGGCAGACGGCGGTGGATTTCCTCGATGACGTTCATGGCCAGTACAGCGCCGTCCGGCTTGCGGCTGAACTTGTAGGCGCCGTGGCTGGTGCCCATGGCGACGGCCAGCGCATCGACACGGGTGTCGCGCACGAATTGTTCGGCCTGCACCGGGTCGGTCAGCAGCTGTTCGTGGCTGATGACGCCCTCGACGCCATGGCCGTCCTCCTGCTCGCCGCCGCCCATCTCCAGCGATCCGAGAACGCCGATCTCGCCTTCCACCGAGACGCCGCCCCAATGCGCCATGTCGACGACGCGGCGGGTGATGCCGGAATTATAGGCGTAGTCGGCCGGCGTCTTGCCGTCTTCCTTCAGCGATCCGTCCATCATCACCGAAGTGAAGCCGTGCTGGATCGCGGTGACGCAGGTCGCTTCGTTGTTGCCATGGTCGAGATGCATGCAGACCGGGATATCGGGATGGATTTCGACCAGCGCGTCGATCAGCTTGGCCAGCACCACATCGTTGGCGTAGGCTCGCGCGCCGCGGCTCGCCTGCAGGATAACCGGCGATTTGGTCTCCTCGGCTGCCTCCATGATGGCGAGGCCCTGTTCCATATTGTTCATGTTGAAGGCAGGCACGCCATAGCCGTATTCGGCGGCATGATCGAGCAATTGTCTCAGTGTGATGCGAGCCACTCAGTAGTCTCCCGTATCCGGTTTCGAGCCAGTGTTTGCGGGCCGTTCGGTTGTCGTCGAGCCCCTAATGCTTCTGGCCGGATTTCCGCGGCACCGCAACCGCTGGGCGCTCGGCCGGCAGCAATTCTTGTTACAGGACGCGACCAGAAGCGTCATGATATCCCATAGAGATATAACATTATCACAAAAAATTTGGTGGCTTGTGCGACGTTTGCTGTTATATCTCGGAACCGGATTGCACGAGGAAGCCGCGGAAATGAAGAGCGACGGCCGTCGGCAAGGCATCATGGATTTTCTGATGGACATCGGCACCGCCAGTGTCGACGATCTTGCCTCACGCTTCGGCGTGT
This sequence comes from Mesorhizobium sp. M0854, assembly GCF_040319815.1. Classification (NCBI taxonomy): domain Bacteria; kingdom Pseudomonadati; phylum Pseudomonadota; class Alphaproteobacteria; order Hyphomicrobiales; family Phyllobacteriaceae; genus Mesorhizobium; species Mesorhizobium sp. M0854. The sequence goes on along the minus strand of NZ_JAMYOL010000006.1, from coordinate 56,020 downwards.
CAAAGATGACTGTCCACCGCGACCTCGACGAGCTCGAGGAAAGCGGCTTCCTGCGCAAGGTGCGCGGCGGCGCCTCGATCCAGCCGAGCAGCCTTTTCGAGAGCGATTTCCGCTACCGCCAGCGGCTGGCCGGCGACGAGAAGAAGCGCATCGCCGCCGCTGCCGTGACGATGATCGAACCGGGTCAGACGGTGATCATCGACGACGGCTCAACCGCGGGCGGCGTTGCTCGGCATCTTGCCGATCTGCGTCCGCTGACGGTGATCTCGAACAATCTGGCTGTCATCCAGGATTTGGCGGGCGTTGCCGGCATCAACCTGATTGCGCTCGGCGGCCAATACAACAAGAAGTTTCACGGCTTCTTCGGCCTGCTCGCCGAGGACACGCTGAAATCATTGCGCGCCGATGTCGCGTTCCTGTCGTCATCGGCCATCCATGGTGCCTCTGCCTTTCACCAGGATCAGGAAGTGGTCCAGACCAAACGGTTGATGATGGCCGCAGCAGCGCGCAAATATCTGCTGGTCGATCATGGGAAATTCGGCCGCACTGCCTTGCACTTCCTGACAGATCTCAAGGCCTTTGACACGGTCTTCACCGGCCGCGAGCCGCAGCCGCAGATGCGCGCCGCGCTGGATGGTGCCGGCGTTTCGCTGACAGTGATCGCAGAATAGGAGGGCACGTATGGTTTATTGGGTCGGCACCAGCTGGAAAATGAACAAGACGCTCGCCGAGGCGATGGCTTTCGCCGAGGCGCTGGCGGAGTTCGTCCCCGGTTTCGACGAGCGCATCCAGCCTTTCGTCATCCCGCCCTTCACGGCGATCCGCGAGGTCAAGAAAGCGCTGTCGCCGACGCGCATCAAGGTCGGCGCGCAGAACATGCATTGGGCCGACGCCGGCGCCTGGACCGGCGAGATCTCGCCGGTCATGCTGAAAGACTGCGGCCTCGACATGGTCGAGCTCGGCCACAGCGAACAGCGCGAGCATTTCGGCGAGACCGACAACGCCGTCGGTCTGAAGACTGCGGCGGCGGTGAAGCACGGTCTCGTGCCACTCATCTGCGTCGGCGAGACCCTGGCTCAACGCGACAGCGGGCAGGCCGCTGCGGTGCTGGCCTTGCAGGTGCACGGCGCGCTGCAGTTTCTCGAAGGCGCGGCGAAGGCGGCGACGATCCTGTTTGCCTATGAGCCCGTCTGGGCGATCGGCGACAAGGGCGTGCCGGCCAGTTCGGACTATGCCGACAGGCAGCAGGCGCTAATCAAGAAAATCGCACGCGACCTGCTGCCGGCGGTGCCGCCGGTGCTTTATGGCGGCAGCGTCAATCCGCAAAATGCCGCCGAACTGGTCGGCCAGCCCAACATCGACGGCTTGTTCATCGGCCGCTCGGCCTGGCAGGCGGACGGCTATATCGACATCCTCAAGCGCGCCTCGGCGGCGATCTGAACATCAAACAGGAAGGAAACGGAACATGAAAATTGCCATTGGAGCTGATAGCGCCGGTAAGCCGCTGCTCGACGTCATTGCCGCTCACCTCGCTACCAAGCCCGGCCTCACGGTTAGCGACCTCAGCCAGTCGGGCTACTATGCCGACCTGTCACAGAAGCTCGCGCAGACCATCCTGGACGGCGAAAACGATCGCGGCATCCTGTTTTGCGGCACCGGCATCGGCGTATCCATATCCGCCAACAAGGTGCCCGGCATTCGCGCCGCACTCACCCACGACACCTATTCGGCCGAGCGCGCGGCAAAATCCAACAACGCCCAGATCATCACCATGGGCGCCCGCGTCATCGGCCCGGAACTGGCCAAGTCGATCGTCGATGCATGGCTTGCATCAGAATTCGATGAGAAGGGACCATCGGCCGGCAATGTCCAGGCCATCGACAGGCTCGACGCGGCGAAGCGGGGTTAAGCCAGACTGTTCCACATCGCTCTGATGATCGTCACGGCCGATGCGGCGCCGGGGTCCATATGCCCGAGCGAGCGCTCGCCGAGCCGCGATGAGCGGCCCTTGGCGGCGATCATGTCCTTGGTCGCCTCGGCACCTCGTTCGGCCGCTGCAAGTGCAGCCTCCAGGCTCTCGGACAGGCTCTTGCCGGCTTCCTGCGCGGCACCCGCTGCTTGCGCAGCCGGCAGCCAGGCGTCGACCATGGTCTTTTCGCCGAGCTCGGCCTTGCCGCGATCCTGGATGCCTTGCGCCATCGCCCGGAGCATGGCAATGGTGTCAGCGTCCTCCAGAATTGCCTTGCCTTTGACGGCGGCGGCACCGCGCATGAAGGCGGTCGCATAGAGCGGGCCTGACGAGGCGCCGACCGCGTTGAGGAAGGATTTCGCCGCAGTGTTGAGCAGCGCCGTCGGCTCGGTCGCCGCGAGGTCGAGTTGCGCTAGTGTATCGCGCGCAGCTGTGAAGCCTAGTGCCATGGCGATGCCATGGTCGGCGTCGCCGATGACGCCGTCGAGTTGGCAGAGCCTGTCCTTGTCGGCGTCGATCGCCGCCGCGATCTCATCGAACATTCTTTTCAAGCCGACTGAATCGATCGAGGTCATGATGCTTTCTCAGCCGGCGCGGAACATGGCGCAGTCGCAAGGATGATCGAGCATCGCCTGCAACTCGCCGTCGAGATGCATCAGCGTCACCGAGGCGCCGGCCATTTCGAGCGAGGTGCAGTAATTGCCGACCCAGGTCGCGTGGACGGAAACGCTGATCTCGTCGAGCCTCTGCTTGACGCGTCGGTTCATGATGTAGAGCTCCATCAGCGGCGTCGAGCCGAGCGAATTGACCAGCACCGCGACCTTATCGCCGCGCGCCAGCGCCATCTCGTCGAGGACCTTGTCCAGCATTTCGTCGGTGATCTCGTCGGCCGTTTTCAACTTTCCGCGCGCGATGCCTGGCTCGCCATGGATGCCCATGCCGATCTCCATCTCGTCCGGTCCGATCTCGAAATTGGGCCGGCGGGTCTGCGGCAGCGAGCAGGGCGACAGCGCCACGCCCATGGTGAAGGTGTGATCGTTGGCCTTCCTGGCGATACGCTCGCATTCATCGAATGACAGCATCTGGTCGCATGCGGCACCGGCGGCCTTGAAGATGAAGAAATTGCCGGCGACGCCGCGCCGCTTCTGCCTCTGGTCGCGCGGCGCCGAGGCGACATCGTCGGTGGTCAGCACGGTGCGCACCTCGATGTCGTCCATTGCCGCCATTTCGGCGGCCATGTCGAAGTTCATCACGTCGCCGGCATAGTTGCCGTACATGAACAGCACGCCGGCGCCACCGCTGGCCGCCTTGGCGCATTCGAGGATCGGGTCCGGCGGCGGCGAGGCGAAGACATTGCCGATCGCGGCGGCGTCGGCCAGCCCCTTGCCGACGAAACCGAGGAAGGTCGGCTCGTGGCCCGAGCCGCCACCGATGACGAGACCGACCTTGCCTGGGCGTGGGCCGTCGCGGGCGATGATGGAGCGCCGGCTGCCGTCCGCACTTCTGAGATGGCGCGGATGCGCGGCCAGGATGCCCTCCAGCATCTCGTCGACGGAGCGATTGCCGTCATTGATGATCTTCTTGGTCTGCACCGGCATCCTCCTGCTTCGTGAGATACTACAGCGCCTTACCGGGATTTCCACCCGGCGGTGGAGGTTTCACGCCGCGATGTGTTCGCGTGCTGCCAGCAGTTGCACGCAGGCACTGGCCGCCTCTTTGCCCTTGACCTTGAAATGCTCGAAGAAGAAGCGGTGATGGTCCGCGCTGTCATGGTAGTTGTGCGGCGTCAGCACCGCCGAAAGCACCGGCACGCCAGTCGACAATTGCACATTCATCATGCCGTCGATGACCGCGCTTGCAACAAACTCGTGCCGGTAGATGCCGCCATTGACGACGAACGCGGCGCCGAGGATAGCGGCATAGCGGCCGGTCACGGCAAGCGTCTTTGCATGCAGGGGAATCTCATAAGCGCCAGGCACATCGAAGACATCGACGGCAACGCGTTTCTCTCCGAGAACCGCCAGTTCCGCCTCGAATGCTTCAACGCATTGGTCGACGATATCGGCATGCCAACGCGCGCGAATGACGGCAACGCGGATCGTTTCATAGTCGTTGTGGGAATGCTGATTCATGGGTCCATCCTTCCGTTTCGAACCAGAATCAGGACGCACGATATGGAGTCCGAACCGCGAAAGCGGACCGTCTTCCATTTCGTTCTCTTCCATCCGGACTGTGACCGTCGGCTCCGGAATCACACCGGATCTGCTGACCCCTCCGGCTAACCGGAAAGCGCTCGCGGGCTTGGGCCGAGACCCTTACCGCCGGTGGGGACTTTCGCCCCGCCCTGAGAACATTGACGGCGTTTGTATGGAAGGACCGGAAAGCGCTGTCAACCACCGGCATCGTCATCGATGGCGCAGAAATAGCGATCCGTTTCGACCTGGTCACCGTTGAGGGCGAGGGAGGAGAGCGTCAAATGGCGATCACAGGTAAGGCAGGCAGCACCTTGTCCAAGGTGATGGGAAATTCACGCACTCGCACGCCGGCCGCGTTGTAAACGGCGTTGGCGACAGCAGCCCCCGCACCGCACACGCCGAGCTCGCCGAGACCCTTTGCGCCAAGCGGGTTGGCCTTGTCGTCGTCTTCCTCGAGGAAGGCGACCTCCATATCGGGGACATCGCCATTGACCGGCACATGATACTCGGCAAGATCGTGATTGACGAAGTGGCCGTAGCGCGGGTCGAGCACCGTCTGCTCCATCAGCGCTGCACCGATCCCCCAGGTCATGCCGCCGATGATTTGCGAGCGCGCGGTCTTGGCGTTGAGGATACGGCCCGCGCCGATCACAGCCAGCATCCGGCGCATGCGGATTTCACCGGTATCGCAATCGACAGCGACCTCTGCGAAATGCGCGCCATAGGAATGCTGCGAATAGGTCTTGTATGACTGGGTGGTGGCGCCCGCGGCTACGGAGCCTTCGGCTTCGAGCCCGTCGGGAGAGATCCCTCGGATAAGATCGGCCAGGCTCGCCGATCGCTGGCCGACCCTGACCTCGCCGTCGGCAAAGCTTGCCTCGGTGGCGTTCGCGCCGCGCAACGGCGAGGCTTCGTTCGACTGCGCCGCCTCCAGGATCTGTTTCTTGAGGATGTTGCACGCATCATGCAAGGCCGAACCCGCGCTTGCTGCGCCCCAGGATCCGCCGGAGCCGGCGGTACGCGGGAAGCGGCTGTCGCCGAGCTCCACCTTGACGGACGAGATCGGCAGGCCGAGGCTCTCGGCGGCAATCTGAGTCAGGATCGTATAGGTGCCGGTCCCAATATCGGTCATGTCGAGCCGCGCCGTCACCCGACCGTCCCGGTCGATCGCAACCCGCGCCGTCGCCGCGCCGATATAGTTCGGACGGATCGCCGCCGCCATGCCGTGGCCGATAAGCTTGCGGCCCTCCCGAGTTCGGCCCGGTGTCGGGTTTCTCCGCTCCCAGCCGAAACGGCGGGCGCCTTCCTCCATGCAGGCGACGAGATTGCGGGTGGAGAACGGCACGCCGCGCTCGGGATCCTGTGCCGGTTCGTTGCGGATCCTGAGTTCGATCGGGTCCAGACCGGCGCGCTCGGCGAGCTCATCCATGGCGCATTCGAAAGCCAGCATGCCGGGCGCTTCGCCGGGCGAGCGCATCCATTCGCCGCGGTTGATGTCCAGCGGAACCAGGCGATGGCGGGTGAGACGGTTCGGCGCCGCGTAGAGCGAGCGCGCAAAAACTGCCGTTTGTTCGCAGTACTCCTCGAAGCTGGACGTTGCCGACCAGACATCGTGCGCGATCCCGGTGAGCCGCCCGTCAGTGTCCGCGCCGAGACGTACCTGTTGGACCATCTCTGCGCGATGACCGGCATTGGCGAACATCTGTTGTCGCGTCAGCGCGATCTTCACGGGGCGCTGCAGCACCTGCGCTGCAAGTGCGGCCAGGATCGTGTCGGCATGGGCAATCAGCTTGGAGCCGAAGCCTCCGCCGATGAAGGGGCTGACGATGCGCACTCGCTCGAGCGGGATGCGAAGCGTGCTGGCGACCCCGGCCCGGAAGTTCGCGAGGGTCTGCGCCGATGTTCGGATCGTCAGCTCGTTGCCTGACCAGGCAGCAAGCGTCGCATGCGGCTCCATCGGATTGTGATGTTCGAAGGGGGTCCCGTAAGTGGAATCGATCTTGATCGGCGCCGTCGCAAAGGCGCGCTCGAAGTCGCCGACCACGCTGTCGGTCTCGAAGCCGGCATTGGTCCGCTTTGGCGCGTAGGCGTCGGCGATATGTCCCGGTAGATCGTAGAGGCCCGGCTCCTCGTCGTAGCGTACTCTGATGAGGCCCGCAGCAGCGCGCGCCGCCTCGAACGTCTCCGCAACGACCAGCGCGACCGGCTCGTCGTAATACCGTACCTGATCGCTGTTGAGCGCGGGCCGGGGGCGCGCGAAGACCTCCGGCACCGTTGGCGTGACCGTTGGGCCGAAATCCGGCTGGGCCGGCGCATTCCGGTGCGTCATGACGAGCAGCACTGCCGGCGCCCGTTCGGCTTCGGCCGTGTCGATCTCGGCGATGCGGCCCTTGGCGACGGAGGCGCCGAGAATGTAGCCATAGGCTGTACCATCCAGCTCATTCTCGTAAGCGTATGTGGCGCCGCCCGTCACTTTGAGCGGACCGTCGATGCGGTCGATCGGCCGCCCGATGATGCCAGCATCGGCACGAGGTTTCACCCTTGAATGGGTGGCGGAGCCGGGCAGTCCGGGTATGGTCTCGTTCATAAGTCACCTAAAGATTTTTCATCTGGAGTTCGGAGGCATCGAGGCCGCGACGACGCGCTTCCTCGCACCTTCATGTTCGTCGCGCGGCGGCCGGAGCTCACGCGGCGATCTCGCCGAAATACTCGCGAAACTCGACCAGCCTCCCTGTTGGGCCGGCTCGCATGAAGATCGCATGCAGGCCAGTGTAGGGCGCGCCACCGATTGTCCCGCTCCCGCGATCGCAGACGATGACCCAGTCGGCGGCGAAGAGCTTGAGATCGACGGTCGATTTCGTGATCCTGTTCCCCTGCGCTTGATGCGCGGCGGTCCAGGCTGCGAGTGCCCGTTTGCCCTCTGGCGGTCCGTGTCGGCCTCGTTGCTCGCCGACAGGGAATTGGAAGGTCATCGTCTCATCGCAACAGTCAAGGAATGCCGTCCAGTCGCCAGAGGCCCAGCCGGCAAAGAAGGCGTCTACCGCGGCCTCGAGCCCGTGACGAGCTCCCGGATCGGATGTGGCGCCCCAGGCTGTGGCGGCAGAGACGAGAAGGCCGCCACCCGCGGCGGCAACGGCGCGTCGCGTGAGTTTCATATCGATCTCCTGCTCGGCGCCGGCATCTGGGAACAGCGGTTCGGGGTCGTCGTCACTGTCATCGCATCGCCTCATGCAGTCTCGGCGGCAGCAGCCAGCGTGTGCCGTATCGTCCGTTTCGCCAGCGGGATCTTGAAACCATTGGCGCCATGACCGACGGCTCCGGCGAGCGCGGCTTCGGCCGCGTCGCTAAAGGCACCGTCGGATGCCGCCGCGCCTGCCAGCGCGCGCTCCGCCTCCGTCGCGCGCCAGGGTTTCGCTGCCACGCCGCCCATGGCGATCCGAGTGCTTCGGATACGGTCGCCGCTTTTCTCGACGATTGCTGCCACCGACACCAGCGCGAAGGCGTAGGAAGCACGGTCGCGCACCTTGCGGTAAACCTGTCGGCCGGGTGGCGGCGGCGGCAGGGCAACCGCGACGACTATTTCGCCGTGGCCGAGCACGGTCTCCACCTGGGGCGTCGCCTCGGGCAACCGATGGAAATCGCCGATCGGGATCGTGCGGGTCTCGCCGCCGGGCGAGACGGTCTCAATCCTGGCGTCGAGCCCGGACATGGCGACCGCCATGTCGGAGGGATGGACCGCAATGCAGGCTTCGCTCGCGCCGAGTACGGCGTGCATGCGATTGAAGCCCTGAAGTGCCGCGCAGCCCGAACCCGGCTGGCGCTTGTTGCAGGGCATGTTGCGGTCGTAGAAATAGGGACAGCGCGTGCGCTGCAGGAGATTGCCGCTGGTCGAGGCCTTGTTGCGTATCTGTCCGGACGCTCCCGCCAGCAGCGCTTGCGTGAGCATCGGATAGCGCGACCTTACCCGCGGGTCGGCGGCAAGATCGCTATTGCGGACCTGGGCACCGATCCGAAGTCCGCCTTCCGCCGTCTCCTCGATCCGATCAAGCGGCAGCCGGCTGATGTCGACGAGATGCGCTGGGCGCTCGATCTCGAGCTTCATCAGGTCGAGCAGGTTGGTGCCGCCGCTGATGAACTTGGCGTCCGGCCGGGCCGCAACCGCGGCCGCCGCCTGCTCAGCACTCGCCGCACGTTCATAAGTGAAGGACTGCATTGCTCATGCCTCCTCTGCCGCGTCGCGGATTGCAGCGACAATGTTCGGATAGGCGGCGCAACGGCAGATGTTGCCGCTCATCCGCTCGCGGATCTCGGCATCGGTGAGAGCGACGGAAGCCGCTGCCACGTCGGCGCTCGCATGGCTTGGCCAGCCGGCCCGCGCCTCGCCCAGCATGCCAACCGTCGAGCAGATCTGGCCTGGCGTACAGTAGCCGCACTGGAAACCGTCGCGGGCGACGAAGGCGGCCTGGACCGGATGCAGCCGGTCACCCTCGGCAAGGCCCTCGATAGTGGTGATCTCGTCGCCTTCATGCATTGCGGCAAGCGTCAGGCAGGAATTGATCCGGCGCCCATCGACGAGCACCGTGCATGCGCCGCACTGGCCGTGGTCGCAGCCCTTCTTCGAGCCGGTGAGGCCGAGATGGTTGCGCAGGGCGTCGAGCAGCGTCGTCCGCGGGTCGAGCTCGACGGCAAGATCCTTCGCGTTGATCCGTAACGACATCGTCATCGTCGGTAGCGGCGAGGACGATTCAGCCGCCGTGACGGTCTCGGCCGGCTCGGCGTCAACCGGTAGTCCGGTAGCCAGCAGCACCCCAGTCGCAACACCGCCTTCCAATACCATCCGACGCGTCGGCCCGCTCCTGTTGTCCGTTTTGGCCATGCATGATCTCCCAGCCGCAATGAGGCGCAGACGGCAACTTGACCCGAGCGAACCCTCGGGTTCTGTCACCCAACGACACTGGAGGTGGGAGTGCGGGCGGCGGCTTTCTTTCAAGAAACCGGCGGCACTATCAGGATTCTGGAGAAGAATTCACCCGATAGGCACGAGGCGTCATGCCCCTCAGACGTCGGAAGGTCGTGGTGAAGTGGCTCTGGCTTGAGAAGCCGAGCCGAAAGGCAATGACACCGATCGACAAACCCGTTTCGCGCAGCAGCGCCTCCGCTCGCCGCACCCGTTCCTCGATCACATAGGCGTAGGGTGCAAGGCCGGTCGTCGCCTTGAAGCGACGCGCAAAACTGTCGACGGCCATGCCCGCGGCGGCTGCCAGCTCGCTTAGCGAAATGTCGGAATTCATATGCGCATCGATGTAATCCCGAACGCGACCAAGCGCCCGGCGGCTGAGACAGCCGTGACGTACAAACCGCGGTTGCTCCCCGCTCAGGTTGGCCACGCGGAGACTGACGAGGGCGACCAGATGCTCGACATAGGCAGTGTCTGGCTTGTGGCCGAGTGCCATCTCGTCACGAAGCGAACTCAGCAGCGTGGCGACGACCGCGTCTTTCTTGTTTACCAGTATAGGCAAGTTCCTCAGGCGTTCGCATCCGGGAAGCCCGATATCGGGATCGATCCACAGGGCTGAATAGGAGAGGTTTACATCGCGATAGAAGCCCTGTCGTTCCGCGCCTGCCGGGACGAAGGTGAGGGCTCCGGGACGGTCCATTCCGTCGTAAAGGGATCGTGCCTCGTGCCGGATGGATGTATGGGACGTGCCGCCTTCTTCGGTCAGCACGATCAGATGATGAGGGGCTGTCCAGCGGAGCTCCGCCTCCCGGCACGCCCACCGCCGGTTGTCGAAGACGATCGAGGAGCTGACCCATGACGCGGTTTGCAGGGGCTCCGACTTCTCGTCCTGGCTCCGAACCCGTCCGTCACCAAGCAACGGTCTGAATGACATCGCGGTATCCCGCTGGTTCACTCGCCGAGCCGTGGGCAACCCCGGCTCCGAGCGTTGGGCGCCGCCCCGCCGCTACGCGTACGGCCGTCCATATGGGACAGGCAACGGGCGTTTTTAACCGTGCCGTGTTCAAGAAATCGTGAGATCAGGCAAATCCGGAGCGCCTCCCGGAAAAGCCGATCATCCGCGCTCGGGAAACATCGCCTTCAGGCCTTCGCGCGAGGCCGTAGCGACGCCGCGTTCGGTGATCAAACCGGTGACCAGCCGCGCCGGCGTCACGTCGAAGGCCGGATTGGCCGCCGGCGTGGCTTCCGGCGACACGCGGACCTGGGCGATCTCGCCGGAAGCGGTCTTGCCCCAGACCAGCGAGACCTCGTCGGGCGAGCGCTGTTCGATCGGGATGTCGGCCAGCCCGTCGCCCACGGTCCAGTCGATCGTCGGCGACGGCAGCGCGACATAGAACGGCACATCGTTGTCGGCGGCGGCCAGCGCCTTGAGATAGGTACCGATCTTGTTGCAGACATCGCCGTCGGCGGTGGTCCTGTCGGTGCCGACGACGACCATGTCGATCTGGCCGCGCTGCATCAGATGGCCGCCGGCATTGTCGACGATCAGCGTATGCGGCACGCCGTGGCCGGCCATCTCCCAGGCGGTCAATTGGGCACCCTGGTTGCGGGGTCGCGTTTCGTCGACATAGACATGGACTGGAATGCCGGCTTCCGTCGCCAGATAGATCGGCGCGGTGGCGGTGCCGTAGTCGACGGTGGCCAGCCAGCCGGCGTTGCAGTGGGTCAGGATATTGACCGGCTCGCCCGGCTGCTTGCGCGCCGCGATCGTCTTGATGATTTCGAGCCCATGGGCGCCGATGGCGCGGTTGAGGCCGACATCCTCGTCGGCGATCTCGCCGGCACGCCGATAGGCAGCCGCGGCACGTTCTGCCAGGGGAAGCGTCAGCAGGAAGCGCTGCATTTCGTTCAGCGCCCAGCGCAAATTGATCGCCGTCGGGCGCGTTTCGTGCAAGGTTGCCCAGACGGCGTCGAGTGCTGCATCCGACGGATCGTCGGCCATCTGCATGGCGACGCCATAGGCCGCGGTGACGCCGATCAGCGGCGCCCCGCGAACCCACATGTCGCGGATTGCCGTGGCGATGCCGGCGACGGTATCGATCTTCTCGATACGGAAATCATGCGGCAGCCAGCGCTGGTCGATGATCTCCACCGAACGCCCGTCGTCACTCGGCCAGATGGTGCGGTAGTGGCGGTCGCCGACGTTCAAATCCTGCTCTCCCGTTCGATCAGCGCGGCCAACCGGTTGACCTCGTCGATGCTGTGGATCTGGCGCCGGTTGACGGCGAGATGACGGCCGAATTTCAGCGCCTTTGCCTCACATCTGGCGCGCAGATCCGGATCGGCAATGGTCTCGAAATCGGCATTGTGGGCAAGGCCGAGAATTCGCCGGTGAACCTCGACGCCGGCAAAGCCGAGCAGATCGGTCCAGATCGAATGCAGCATGTGGTCTAGCGCCTGCTCGGCGCCAAGCCTGTCGCCCTGATCTTCGAACAGGCTCTTCTGGTAGAGCATGCCGGTACGCTCGGTTCGCCACAGATGCGAGAACTCGGCGCGAAACACCGACCATGTCTCGACCGTAACGCCGATCAGATAGTCACGCATGGCGTCGCGGCTTCCGTCCTGTTCATGGCCGCGCTGCGAGAAGAACGCCATCCAGAAGTTGGCGAGCAGCATGCCGACGTCGAAGGCGATCGGCCCGTAGAAGGCGAATTCGGGGTCGATCATCCTCGTTTCGGTGTCGGTGACCATGATCGAGCCGGAATGCAGGTCGCCATGCAGCAGCGTCTCGGCATTGGCAGCGAAGATGTGCTTCATGCGCTGCGCCTCGACCTTGAGGTCGCGGTCGGCGCGTAGCTCGGCGACAATGCCGTCGAGCTGCGGGCTGGTGTGCCGGTTCATCTTGGCGTCGAAGTACGGATCCGAGAAAACCAGGTTCTCGGTGATGTCGCAGAGTTCGACATTGTCGGCGAACAGCGCCAGATCGGCCTTGCGGTCCTTGGTCGCCATATGCAGGTCGGAGCCGCGAAACAACGTGCGGGCCATGAACAAGCCGATGTCTGTCGCGATGTTGGGCAATTGCCGGCCTTCGATCAGCGCCCGCCGCAGGATAATGTGCGGCGACAGATACTCCATGATGATCAGCGCCTGGCCTTCGTCGAAGTGATAGATATAGGGCACCGAACCCGGCGCCCGCGCCTGTTGCCGCGTCAGCGCATGGTATTCGAAGAAGGAGCGTTTTAGCGGCAGCGGCCAGCTGTCGCCGACCAGCCGGACGTAGGGCAGGGCCTGCTTGACGACGGCCGCACCCTCAGCACCCTCGACGATGAACACCAGGTTCAGATTGCCGTCGCCGACTTCACGAACCTTCCACTGGCTCGTATCCTTGCCGATCTGCGAACACAGGGCCTCGTTGGCACCGAGACGGCCCGCCAGTGTCTCGACCGACAGTGCTTCGAACGGCGATTTCCCAGTCATCCTCACCTCCCGCTCATGTGCTCCGATGATAGCGGAGCCAACGCGGTCGGGCCAAGCTAGGAAGCCTGCTGGCAATTGTCAATCGTGTTGACAATTGCCGATATAGCCCATAGCGTCATGGTCAGGGAGGAACGAATGGGCAATGATGCCGTGTTCCGCGTCGACGGCCTGAGGAAATCCTTTGGGCATATCGAGGTGCTTGGCGGCGTCTCGCTCGAATTGCATGCCGGCGAAGTGACCGTGCTGATGGGCGCCAACGGCGCCGGCAAATCCACCCTCGTCAAGATCATCAGTGGCGTCTACGACCATGGCGGCGGCTCGATGTCGCTTGCCGGTCATGAGTTCGACCCGAAAACGCCGGCGGAGGCGATCCGCGCCGGCGTCGTTACCGTCCACCAGAACATCAATGACGGTGTCGTCGCCGACCTCGACGTCGCCACCAACCTTACCCTCGACAGGCTGAGCGGCAGCGGCGTGCCGACGCTGTTCAATCCGGGCCGGGTGCGTCGCGAGGCAAAGGCGGTGGCCGACCGCATGGGACTGGCCATCGACCTCAAGGCCCGGATCAGCGATCTCTCTCTGGCCGACCGCCAGATGGTGGCGATCGCCCGCGCCATGGCGCACCGGCCGAAAGTGCTGATCCTCGACGAGCCGACCTCCTCGCTGTCCAGCGCCGAAGCCGACCGGCTGTTCGCGCTGCTCGACCGGCTTCGCCAGCAACGCGTGGCCATCCTCTACATCTCGCACCGTATGTCGGATATCAGACGGCTTGCCGATCGCATCATTTCGATGCGCGATGGGGTTATCTCAGGTATCTTCGACAAGAAGCCGCTGGATTACGAAGGTGCGGTCAACGCCATGCTCGGCCGCAAGATCCAGCTCGAGCGGATCGTCGCCAGGAATTCGGCCAAAGCAATTTTCACTGCCGACGCGCTGCGGATTGCTGAAGGCGCCAGGCCGATCTCGCTGACCCTCGGCGATGGCGAGGTCGTTGCCATCACCGGCCTTGTCGGTGTCGGCAAGACCGTGCTCGCCGAGACGCTGTTCGGCCTGCGCCAGCCGCTGGCCGGGACCATGGTGCTGAACGGGAAACCTTATGCTCCGGCATCGACCGGCGAAGCGATTGCCGCCGGTGTGTTTCTCGTCGCCAAGGACCGAGGCGAAAACGGCATCGTCGGCGACTTCAACATCCAGGAGAATATCAGCCTGCCGTTCCACAGCCGCATGTCGCGTCTCGGTGTTCTCAAACGCCGTATCGAACGCGCCATTGCCCGCCAGCAGATCCAGGAGCTCGGCATCGTCTGCCGCTCGGAGAGGGACGAGATGGCGTCGCTTTCCGGCGGCAATCAGCAAAAGGTGATGGTCGCCCGCTGGATGTCGCAGGCGGCAAGGCTTTTCATCCTCGACGAGCCCTTTCAGGGCGTCGACATTTCGGCTAGGCGCGACATCGCCGCCAAGCTGCGGGCCAGCGCCCACGGCCGCGCGACGCTGCTGTTCGTCACCGAACTCGACGAAGCCCTGGAGACGGCCGATCGCATCCTGGTGATGTCGGAGCAGACGATCGTCGGCGAGCACCGCAATACCGATGTCGATCTCGAGCGTCTGCTGGCCGAAGTGGCGGGCGGGCCGCTGCACAGCGCAGCCTGACGGCGGGATGACGATGAGAATTGGAATGGAGAGGGCATGAATTCGGGTTGGATAAAGACGGTGCCGGCGTGCGGGAGCGCTGAATGATCCTGCGCGACAATGCTATTCGCTACGGCTTCATCGTTCTGTTGTTCGGGCTGATCGCCTATTTCGCCGTCGCTGCCGATGGTTTCGTCTCGCCGCAAAGTGCTGTCTTCATCTTCCAGTCGGTCGCCATCACCGGCGTTCTGGCGCTCGGTGTCACCGCCACGCTGGTCGTCGGCGGCTTCGACCTGTCGATCGGCTCTGTCGCCACCAGCGCCATGATGGCGGCTGCCTATGTCATGGTGGTGCTGGGGCAGAACGCCGTCGTGGCGGTCGTCGTCTGTCTTGTGATCGGCGCCGTCGTCGGCCTGATCAATGGCTGGCTGATCGTCTATATGCGGGTTCCGGACCTTTTGGCGACGCTCGGCATGATGTTCCTGCTTGTCGGCCTGCAGCGCATCCCGACCGAAGGCCGTTCGATCGCCACCGGCATGACCATGCCCGACGGCTCGGTCGCCAACGGCAGCTTCGGCGCCGCGTTCCTGGCGCTTGGCCGCCATCGCTTCGATTTCTTCATCCCGAACCTCATTCCGGTGTCGGTCGTCGTTCTGCTCGTGCTGGCGGTGCTGATCTGGTTCTTTCTCGAATACACGCGTTTCGGGCGCATGATGTATGCGGTCGGCAGCAACGAACGCGCCGCAGAACTCGCCGGCGCGCCTGTCAAGGCATACAAAATCTGGGCCTACGTTATTTCGGGAGTTTTTGCCTCGATCGGCGGCATTTTGCTCGCTGCCCGGCTTGGACGCGGCGACATCGCCTCGGGTAATAATCTGTTGCTCGACGCGGTGGCTGCGGCACTCATCGGTTACGCGGTTCTCGGCGCCGCCAAGCCGAACGCCTTCGGCACGGCTGTCGGCGCGGTGTTTGTCGGCGTGCTGCTGCAGGGCCTGACGATGATGAACGCGCCTTACTACACGCAGGATTTCGTCAAGGGCGTGGTTCTCGTGGTCGCCCTTGTCTTTACCTTCGCCCTTTCCGGCAGGGGCAGGAGATAGGGTTCGACCGGGTCACATTTTGGGTTCAACAAGTGGAGGAAACGACGTGAACATCACAAGAAGGCTTTTGGGGAAGGCAGCGCTCGGGCTTGCCGGCGCAACATTGCTGATGCAGTTGCCGGCGATGGCGCAGGACAGGCCGGCGCCGTTCGACAAGCCGGGTGCCGTCAAGATAGCGCTGGTCCGCTATCTCTCGACCGGCGACTTCTTCCAGGCCTATCTTTCCGGCGTCGAGGCGCAGGCCAAGGCGCTCGGCGTCGACCTGCGCGTGCTCGACAGCCGCCAGGACGCAGCCCTTCAGGCGGACATGGTCGACCAGGCCATCGCGCTCGGCGTCCAAGGCATCATCATCCAGCACGGCCTGACGGAATCGATGAAGGACGCCGCCCAGCGCGCGGTCGACGCCGGCATCAAGGTCGTCGCCTTCGACGTCAATGTCGAAAACCCCAAGATCCCGCAGATCGAACAGTCCGACCGCGACCTCGCCCGCCTGGCGCTCGAACAGGCGGTCAAGGACAATGGCGAGAGCTGGAAGGCCGGCTATGTCTATGTCGCCGGCATCGCCCCACTCGACCGCCGCAACGAGACCTGGGTCGAATTCAAGAAGAAATATTCGGGCATCGATGAAGTTGCCATGTTCGGCACGCTCGACAACCCGATCGCCAATTCGGTCGCCAACCAGGCCCGTTCGGTGCTATCGGCCCATCCCGACATCAAGGTGATGTTCGCGCCCTATGACGAATTCGCCAAAGGTGTGAAGATCGCCGTCGACGAGGCCGGGCTGAACAAGGACATCAAGATCTATTCCGCCGACATCTCGACCTCGGATATCGCCGCGATGCGCGAGCCGGACAGCGCCTGGGCGGCAACCGCCGCCACCAACCCGGCCGTCGTCGGCCAGGTCTCGGTGCGTGCGCTGGCGCAGCTCTTGGCCGGCGAGGATCCCGGCCACAACGTCATCGTGCCGCCGACGCTGATCACCCAGAAGGACCTGCTCGACAAGGACATCAAGAACATGGAGGACCTCTCGGCCAAGCTGCCGCAATTCGCCCATGCCGATGTCGCGATGCCGACCTGGATGCCGAACCCGAACGCGAAGTGACTTTCGGCACGAGCAAAACAATAGCCGTCTGCAGCAGCTTGTTGCAGGCGGCCTTTTGTCGAAGATGTCTGGCGTGCCGGACCGCCGAATTGCAATTGTCGCAGCCGCCGGCTTTGCGGGCCGATTGGACAATCGAAACCCAGGATTGACGGGTACATGGAGATGCGGGCGGTAGAGGAAAGTCTTACCGGCGCCGTCGCCGGAACATGTTTTCGATGCTTGAAGGCCACCACGGGCGTTGTGGTGTTGGGTGGATCGAGCGGCCGTGTTGACGTCGGTCGCGCGCGGCTCTTTGCAAATGCGGGTGCATCGGCCTTGGCTCTGCAGTGGTTTGGCGGTGAAGGCCAGGTTCCCGGAATATGTGAGCTTCCCCTGGAAACGTTCTTTGCGGCAACCGATTATCTCATTGAAACAGGATGCCGTCGTATCGTCTATGTGGGCACGTCTAAGGGTGCCGAGGCGTCATTGCTTGCCGCCGTCCATGACCAGCGAATTGATGCGGTGGTCGCGATTAGCCCGTCATCCGTAGTTTGGGGAAATGTCGGTGCGGGCCGCGATGGTGTCAGCTGGCCTGAACGATCCTCATGGTCGCTCGACGGCATCGCGCTGCCGTTTGTGCCGACAGATCCAGATTGGACACCAGAGTATGTCGATGGCCAGGTGTCCTACAGGGGGCTTTTCGAAAGTTGTTTGAAAACGTTCAAGCGGGAAGCGAATGCGGCGACCATCCCTGTTGAGACCGCATCGGCCGAGCTTCTGCTCGTCGCCGGTGGCGGCGATGCACTGTGGCCTTCCCTATCGTTCGCCCGAGATATTGTTGGGCGGCGCGGCGAAGCAGGCAAGGTCACGCATCTCATTTCGTCGCCGGATGCCGGTCACCGCATTCTCTTGCCAGGCGAGAACACACCACGCTCGACTTTGCATGCACACGGAGGCAATGACGAGGCCGATTCAAAGCTGGGCCGAAAGGCTTGGGAAGGCATCCGAGAACTACTTTAGCAAAATTCTCAAATGCGCACCTGTCTCGGCTACTCGTTGAACAGATCGGAATGTGAGCCGGTGCGAGCAAGCTGTAGCTCGTCACCGGCAACACGATAGATCAAGAGCCAGTCCGGTTCTATGTGAGCGTCACGAAAGCCTTTCCAATCGCCTTTCAGCGAGTGGCCCTTATAGCTCGCCGGTAGCTCATCTCCGGCGAGCAGAAGGCCTAGCAGTTCGCGCAATTTACCAAGGTCTTTGCCGCGCTTCTCCGCACGTTTCACGTCCCGGCGGAATTGCCCGGAGCGAACGGGCGTCAGCACGTCAGATGCCCAGATCCTTGAACAACTCATCGGCCGAGGCGAAGCGCTTGCCCTTGCCACGCTCCAATTCCGTCATCGCCTTCCGAGTGGTTGCGTTCGGCACTTTCACCGGAAAGGGAAACTCCTTGTCGGCGGCGACGCGGACCAGCAGCAGGCGGATGGCGTCGGAAACGGACAATCCCATTGCCGCCAAGGCCTCCGTTGCCTGATCCTTTGTCGCCGTATCGATCCGAGCGCGGACCACGGTATCCGTTGCCATGTTGTGACTCCTTAAGAGAGCCACAATGTAGCTACAAAATACCAATTACGCAAGTGTGATCCCCGATCGCGCCTACCTCAACGCCGCCGCGATGTTGCCGCCATCGACCGTCGTCACATCGGCGGTGGTCCGCTCGGCCAGCGCCTGATGCAGGAAGGCCTGGGCGACGTCTTCTGCCGTCACTTCCTGCCCGAGCAGGTTGCCCGACATGTACTCCTTCTCCGACACGCCGCGCGCGCCCGAGCGGCTGGCGATCATGGCGTCGGTCAACAGCCCCGAACGGATGCGGTCGGCGTTGACGGCATTGGAGCGGATGCCATGCGCGCCGTAGTCGAGGGCATATTGCCTGGACAAAAACAGCGTTGCCGCCTTGGGAATGCCATAGGCGCCGAACTTCGGCCCCGGATTGACCGCCTGCTTGGAGGTATTGAACAACAGCGCGCCGCCGGTGCCCTGTTCCAGCATGATGCGCACGGCATTCTGCGCCGCCGACTGGTGGGCGAAGAAATTGAGTTCGAAGCTTTTGCGCAAGGTGGCGTCGTCGAGCTCGCCGATCCGGCCCTCCCAGGCAGCACCGGCATTGGACACGAGAATGTCGAGGCCGCCGTAGACGTCGACCGCCTTGTCGAAGGCGGCGCGCATCTGCACCGGATCGGTGATGTCGGCGCCAATGCCGATCGAACCGTTGCCGGCCTTTTTTGCCGCCTCGGCAGCCCTTGACCCATCGAGATCGACGACGACGGCATGGGCACCGTTGTCGGCGAACAGCTTTGCCGTGGCAGCACCGATCGCGCCGGCGCCGCCGGTGACCAGCATCACTTGGCCGGTCAGCGGTTTCGGCTTGTTGGCGGCAAGCTTGGCCTGTTCGAGCGACCAGTATTCGAGCGGGAACAGGTCGGCTTTGGAGAGCGGGCGGAAATCGCCTACGGCTTCGGCGCCGCGTACCGCCTCGATCCACATTTCGCCGACGTCGGAGGCGATCTTCGCATCCTTCAGCGTGCGGCCGTGGCCGAACATGCCGAGGCCGGGCACCAGCGTCAGCCGCGGCATCGGGTCGAGCATGGTGCGCTTCACGTCGTCGAGCGCATCATTGGTTTCGAAATAGGCGCGATAGTCCTTGGCGAATTTCTCGACATGCTGGCGGATGACGGATTTGTAGTCGCCGACCTTGTCCGCGTCCGGCGCCGGCAGTGCCATCGGTCCGGTCTTGATGCGGATCGACAGGTCGGGTGTCGACACGCCGCGTCCGGCATAGTCGGCAATTTTTGCCGAATTGATGAAATCGACGATCGCATCCGAGGTACGGAAATCGCTGATCATCCGGTCGAAGCGGCCTTCGCCGCGTGCCACCGCCACCGCGCCGCGCAGCATCGGCGCAATCTCCGCGGGCTTGGCCAGCCTGGCCGGCAGTGCCACTTTTTCGGTGCGCGGCTTGCCGTTCCCAGCGATGAAATCCTCGGCGACGTTCACATAATGGATCATCCGGTCATAGGCCTGCCTGGCATCGTCGCCGAAGGTGAAGATGCCGTGCTTGTCTAGGATCAGACCTTCGACCGTCGGATCGGCGTCGAATACATCGGCGGCCGCCTTGGCCAGATCGAAGCCCGGCATGATGTAAGGCACGAATCCCATTTTCTCGCCGAACACCTTCCGGCTCAGCGCTTCACTGTCCTCCTGGTCGACGATGGCCAGGATCGCCGTCGAATGGGTGTGGTCGACGAATTTGTGCGGCAGGAAGGCGTGCAGCAGCGTCTCGACCGAAGGGTTGGGCGAGGACGGATCGATGAGGTTCGCCCGCTGCAGCGCGACCATGTCCTCGTCGGAGAGCTTCTTGAGCGACCGCGCCGTCAACAGCGCGCCGAGCTTGACCGCCGGCAGGCCCTGCGGCTCGATGACGCCCATGTCCCAGCCGCTGCCCTTGACGCAGAGCACGTCCCATTCGTCGCCGACAAGGTCGGTGGCCTTGATCTTGCACGATGTGTTGCCGCCGCCATGCAGGACGAGCCGCGGCTCGCCGCCCAGCAGCCTGGTCGTATAGACGCGCAGCGCCAGGTCGCGGGCCACACCCTTCTTTGCATAGTCGGCGACCAGCTTCTCCGCCTCGCCGTCATTCCACAGGTTCTTCATGTCAGCTTCGTCCGATTTCTCTTTTGTTGTGAACAGGAATACCGCGACGCCTTAATGACAATGCGTCGGCGGCTCTAGGTATCAGGCGACCTCTTTTGCTGCTGCTCCGGCATGGTCGAGCAGCCGTCGCGCCATGCGCGCGCCGACGACCAGATGGGTGCAGAGCCCGCCGGCGATCGCCGCGACGAGCGGTTCGAACTTGCTGTCCTCCTGCACCACCACAAGGCGCTTTTCGATGCTGCGCAGCGATGACAGCTCTGCCGAAATCAGCCGGCGGTTGTAGCTGCAGTCGAGCGCCTGGCCTCGGGCGTCGATGATCTGCCCGGCAATGACGCCGGCCGCACCCGCCTTGCGCAATGCAGCCATTTCGCTCTCGGTCAGCGCGCCGCATTTGACCAGATGGCTGTCGGTGTCCACCGAGCCGACCGAATACAGCGCCAGGTCGCATTCGCCGATGCCCGA
Organism: Mesorhizobium sp. M0854; assembly: GCF_040319815.1. Taxonomy (NCBI): domain Bacteria; kingdom Pseudomonadati; phylum Pseudomonadota; class Alphaproteobacteria; order Hyphomicrobiales; family Phyllobacteriaceae; genus Mesorhizobium; species Mesorhizobium sp. M0854. Next base: position 35,445 of record NZ_JAMYOL010000006.1, on the reverse strand, counting down.
CAATTGCTCGCGGATCACCGGCTCGGCGCGCAGGCCGCGTGCCAGTTCTTCCGTCGTCAGCACCAGCGGCGCGTAGAAATTCAGCCCCTTGGCGTTGAGCCGGCGCGCGATTTCCATCGTGCATTGGTCCGGCCGGTACGAATAGGGGGCGCCCAGATTGCCGCAGAGCTGCACCACAGTGACGTCCTGCAGATCGGCATAGGACATGATGTCGGCGATGGTGTAGATGGTCCGCCCCCAGGCGACGCCGATGCGGTCGCCCTTTCTGACCAGTTCGAGAAAGACGCTCGCCGCCAGCACCGCGATGTCAGTGGACGGGTCGGCGACATAGCCGTTTTCCGGCGCTATCCAGACGGCGTCGAGTTGCAGTGCGTCTTCGAGCTTGCGCGCCAGCACGTCGTCGGTGAAAAGCTGGGTCGAGGTCGAGATGTTGACGATGCCGGTCTCGCGCGCCTTGCGCAGATACATCGCCACCGAGGCACGGGAAATCTTGAGCTGGCTGGCCACCTGGTCCTGGCGCAGGCCGTGTGCATAGTAAAGCCAGGCGGCCTTGTGGATAAGCTGTTCTGCCGGTCGGATCGCCATGCCATCTCCTCGCTGACATTATTCACGGCTCTCGACAAAAGTCAAACCTTAGGCTGCGCACCTGATCCGACACTTGGCATCCCGGATGTCAGTAATTGCGCATTTATTGTTATCTCGGTACAATAAACCGATCAGGAGGTCCGACAATGAACGTATCACTGGGAGAGCGTTGGGAAACCTTTGTTTCCAACATCGTCAAGCGCGGCCGCTACGGTTCTGCCAGCGAAGTCGTGCGCGAGGGCCTGCGCCTTGTCGAAGAGCGCGAGGAAAAGCTGAAGGCGCTCCGTGCCATGGTGGACAAGTCGTTTGCTGAAGGCGGCGAAGCCACCGAGCAGGATATTGACGCCGCCTTGGAAGCCAAGGCCAAGCAACTCGCAAGGGAAGGCTTTTAGGAGTGCCACGGCTGCGCATGCTGCCGTCGGCACAAGCAGATTTGGTCAATATCCTTGAATACCTCACTCGTGAAAGCGGCAGCCTGTTGATTGGCGGGCGTTTTGTGGATGCTCTGCGCCAGAAATGCCGTGATCTGGCGAGCTTGCCGGCGACGATTGGTCGTGCTCGTCCCGAACTCCGGCCGGACGTCCGAAGTTTCGCTTTCAGGGGATACGTGATTTTCTTCCGCTATAATGGCGACTTTTTCGAAGTGGCGAATATCGTGGAAGGGCATCGGGACATCGACGCTTTGTGGCCGGAGGGTGAGGGCGGGGAGGGGCGTCCCAAGTAATGGGCGAAGGGTCTGATGGCGGTGCACGAATCCAGTACGCGCTCAGGATCTGGTGGTAAGAAGGCTCGACCAGACATTGCGGAGGACGGGATGGGCAATCCCTACGAACAGGATCTCGACAGGAATCCGGCCAACCACCAGCCGCTGACGCCGCTCACCTATTTTGAGCGGGCGGCAAAAACCTTTCCCGACCAGACCGCCATCATCCATGGCCGCCAACGCACGACCTATCGCGATTTCTGGAAGCGCTCGCTGAGGCTTGCCTCGGCGCTGGCGAAGCGCGGTATCGGCAAGGGCGACACCGTCACCGTCATGCTGTCCAACACACCGCCGATGCTGGAAGCGCATTTCGGCGTGCCGATGACCAGGGCGGTGCTGCATTCGCTCAACACCCGCCTCGACGCCGCCGTCATTGCCTTCCAGCTCGATCACGCCGAAAGCAAGGTGCTGATCGTCGACCGCGAATTCGCCGGCGTGGTTCGGCAAGCGCTGACGCTGGCCAAGGTCAGGCCGCTGCTGATCGATTACGACGATCCCGACTATGCCGCCGATGCGCCCTATGCCAAGGGCGAGCGGATCGGCACGCTGGACTACGAGGCGTTTGTCGCCGACGGCGACGAGGATTTCGCCTGGTCGATGCCGGACGATGAATGGGATGCCATTTCGCTCAACTACACCTCCGGCACGACAGGCAATCCGAAGGGCGTCGTCTGTCACCACCGCGGCGCGGCACTGATGGCCTATGCCAACACCATCCATGCCGGGATGGGCAAGCACCCGGTCTATCTGTGGACGCTGCCGATGTTCCACTGCAACGGCTGGTGCTTTCCCTGGACGCTTGCCGTGCAGGCCGGCACGCATGTCTGCCTGCGCTGGGTGCGGCCGAAGCCGATCTACGACGCCATCGCCGATCACGGCGTCACCCATCTGTGCGGTGCACCCATCGTCATGTCGGTGCTGATCAACGCCTTGGACGAGGACAAGCGGCAATTCCCGCAGACCGTCACCTTCAACACCGCCGCGGCGCCGCCGCCTGAGGCGGTGCTGTCGGGCATGGCCGATGCGGGCTTTGCCGTCACCCATCTCTACGGCCTGACCGAAACCTATGGCCCGGCCGTCGTCAACGAATGGCATGGCGAGTGGGACCTGCTGGAGAAAGGGGCGAGGGCGGCGAAGAAGGCCAGGCAAGGCGTACGCTATGCCGCGCTCGAAGGCCTGACGGTGATGGACCCGCAGACGATGCAAGAGACGCCGGCCGACGGCGAGACGATCGGCGAGGTGATGTTCCGCGGCAACATCGTCATGAAGGGCTATCTCAGGAACCGCAAGGCGAGCGATGAGGCCTTTGCCGGCGGCTGGTTCCATTCGGGCGACCTCGGCGTCATGCACCCGGACGGCTACATCCAGCTCAAGGACCGTTCCAAGGACATCATCATCTCCGGCGGCGAAAACATCTCCTCGATCGAGGTCGAGGAGGCGCTGTACAAGCATCCCGCCGTCGCTTCTTGCGGCGTTGTCGCCCGATCCGACGACAAATGGGGCGAGGTGCCGGTCGCTTATGTCGAGCTGAAGCCGGGCAAGGCGGCGACCGAGGCGGAGGTAATCGAGCACTGCCGCGCGCTGCTCGCCCGCTTCAAGGTGCCGAAAGCGGTGATCTTCGCGGAAATCCCGAAGACTTCGACGGGCAAGATCCAGAAGTTCCGGCTGCGGGAGATGGCAAAGCAGCCTTAGGGCCTGATCCGAAAACGGAACCGATTTCGGAAAGCATCTTTTCAAGATCCTTCGCAAAAAAACACGGGGCGGCGTTGCAGGCGCGCCCGGCGGAAACCACATGCGTTTCGTGGGCCAACTCCGTCCGGGGATGTCACCATCTGTCACTAGTAGCCAAAATCGTGCCTTGACAGGTGATGGTTTTCAATTTACGAGTGACGAAATTCTAAATTCGTCAGTCGTAAATTTGGCCAACGAGATGCTTGAAACCCTGGACACCACCGCCGATTCCGCCCGCCAGGAAAATGTCACGCGCATCCTGGATTGCGCGGAGCGATTGTTCCGCCACTACGGCTACGGCAAGACCAACGTCGCCGACATTGCGCGCGAACTCGGCATGTCGACTGCCAACATCTACCGCTTCTTCGCCTCCAAGGTGGAAATCCATCAGGCGGTTTGCGGCCGTATGCTCGAGACCTGCTACCGGTTGAGCTACGAAGCCTGCCATGGTTCCGGCACCGCCAGCGAAAAGCTCCGCCGCTACGTGCATACGCACTATCAGTGGACGCTGGATACCATGATCGACCAGGAGAAGGTGCACGAGATGGTCATCGTCGCCATCGAGCGCGACTGGCATGTCATCGAAAAGCACATCGACCGCATCCACGACCTGGTCGCTGACGTGATCCGCGAGGGCATCGCCACCGGCGAGTTCGTCGATCAGGATCCGGTAGTCGCTTCCCGGTGTTTCGGTGCTGCCATTATCAGCCTCTCTCATCCACAGATGATGGCCCAGTGCCTCGCCAAGAAGAACCGGGCGACGCCGGACGAGCTTACCGAGTTTGCCATCAGAGCCTTGAAGAAATGACCATTGCCGCCCGTCGGGCGGTGATGTCGGCAATTCATCTCCACAATTCGGGAGTACGAAAAGTGTCTTTGTCCAAGTCCATCACCTACAGGCGACCGGCCGCCGGCCTGGCACTGATTGTCGTTGCCGCTCTCGGCCTCGCCGGCTGCTCGCAGGAGAAAGCCGAGGTCACCGAGATCATCCGCCCGGTCAAGGTGGTCGAGATCGCCAAGGCGAGCGATACCCGTCAGCTTTCCTATTCCGGATCGGTGCGTGCCCGCACCGAGATGAATCTCGGCTTTCGCATCAACGGCAAGATCACCGAGCGCCTTGTCGACATCGGTGACCGCGTCAAGCCGGGTGACGTTCTCGCCCGCGTCGATCCCACCGACTACGAGCTCTCGGTGAGAAGCTCTCAGGCCAGCCTCGATGCTGCCGACCGTCAGGTCGAGACAGTCGAGCTTACGCGCAAGCGGGCCGAACAGCTCTACGCCAAGAATTTCGCGCCGAAGTCGCAGCTCGAGCAGGCGACGCTCGCCTATAATCAGGCGGTCGCCACGCGAGACTCCGCCCGCTCGCAGCTTGCCCAGGCACAGAACCAGGTCCGCTATACCGATCTCAAGGCGGACAAGAACGGCATCGTCACCGCCGTTGCCGCCGATGTCGGCCAGGTTGTCGGCTCCGGCACGCCGGTAGTGACCGTTGCCATCGACGGCGAGAAGGAAGTCCTGATCGCTGTTCCGGAAACCGATATTGCCGAATTCAAGCCGGGCAAGACCGTCAAGGCTGGCTTCTGGTCCGATGAGGCGCTGACGCTCGACGGCAAGGTCCGCGAAGTCGCCGGCAGCGCCGATCCGCAGTCGCGCACCTTTGCCGTTCGCGTCAGCCTGCCCAACGATCCTCGCGTGCTGCTAGGCATGACCGCCTCCATCGAAGCCGCGGTGGACAACCGGCAGCAGCTGGTGTCGATCCCGCTGGCCGCGTTGGCGCAGAAGGACAGCCAATCGATCGTCTGGACAGTCGACCGCAACGGCGGGACCGTCCATGCGCATCCGGTCAAGGTCGCCGCCTTCACCCCCGACGGCGTCAGCGTCGCCGATGGGCTGAAGCCGGGCGACGTCGTCGTCGCCGCCGGCACGCAGTTCATGACCGAGAATCTGAAAGTCAAGCTGACCGGTGATGCAGCGCAACAGTCGGCGTCGGCCGATGACGCTGCAAGGCGCTTGCGCTGACGGCCAGGCAATTCACGGTTTCCGGGCGGCAGGCGCTCCCGATTTTCGAGATCTCAGGTCGATGTAACCCCCACGTCGATCCTCGCGTCCCACCGCGATGCAGATCTCTCAACTCGGAAAGCCACGCCGCCCGGAAGCCCACATCGGAAGTTCCTTGGGCATGCGAAAGCGCGTGCTCTGTTGATCAAATTGAAACGGACTGACGCCGATGACCATCGACACCAATGAAAAGCGGTCTTTCAATCTTTCGCGCTGGGCAATCGGCCATCCGAGCATTGCCCGCTTCCTGTTCGGGCTGATCATCGTCGCCGGTGCACTCGGCCTGATGCGCATGGGCCAGAAGGAAGACCCCGATTTCACCTTCCGCGTCATGGTCGTCCAGGCGATCTGGCCAGGCTCCTCGATCAAGGAGATGGAGGACCAGGTGGTCAACAAGATCGAGCGCAAGCTGCAGGAAACGCCGCACCTCGATTTCGTCCGCTCCTACACCCGCGCCGGCAGCGCCATCATCACCTTGCAGGTCAAGGGCGACACCAATCCGGCGCAGGTCGCCGATGCTTTCTATCAGGTGCGCAAGAAGGTCGGCGATATCGCCAATGAGCTGCCGCAAGGGCTGCTCGGGCCCTACTTCAATGACGAATTCGGCGACACGTTCATCACCCTGCATTCGATCAGCGGCGACGGCTACAGCTATCCCGAGCTGAAGAAATTCGCCATCCAGGCGCGTGACATGCTGCTGACGACGCCCGGTGTCGAGAAGGCCGTGATCATCGGCGACCAGCCGGAAAAGCTCTACATCGACGTTTCTTCCAAGGTGCTTGCCGAACGCGGCCTGACGTTGACCGACCTGCAGAATGCGATCCAAGGCCAGAACAATGTCGACCCGGCAGGTTCGGTCGACACCGGCCAGCGTTCGGTGCGCATTTCGGTCGAGGGCGATGTCACCAGGGCGGCCGACATCCGCGAGCTTCGCCTGCGCGCCGGCAACCAGGTGACGCGCCTCGGCGACATCGCCACCGTGACCTCCGGCCTTGAGGATCCGTACCAGCGCAAATACCGTTTCAACGGTCACGACAGCGTCCAGCTCGGCGTCGTAATGGCCAAGGGCTTCAACGTCACCGACGTCGGCAAGGACGTCGAAGCGACCTATAAGCGCTTCGAAGAGGCGCTGCCCTATGGCGTTTCGGTCGATCAGATTTCCGACCAGCCGCATGTCGTGAAGGAGGCTGTGAGCGAGTTCATGGAAGCGCTCGGCGAAGCGCTGCTGATCGTGCTTTTCGTATCGTTCCTGTCGATCGGCTGGCGCTCGGGCCTGGTGATCGCGATCGTCATTCCGCTGGTCCTGGCCGCCACGTTCGCCATCATGTACGAGCTCGGCATCGACCTGCAGCGCATTTCGCTCGGCGCGCTGATCATCGCCCTTGGCCTCCTGGTCGACGACGCGATGATCGTCGTCGAAATGATGGAGCGAAAGCTCGAGGAAGGCTTGGTCAAGGTCGAGGCGGCGAGCTTCGCCTATTCCTCGACCGCCTTCCCGATGCTGACCGGCACGCTGATCACCACGGCCGGCTTCATCCCCGTCGGTTTCGCGGCCTCGACCGCCGGCGAATATGTGCGCACCCTGTTTTACGTCGTCGGCATCGCGCTGGTCGTGTCCTGGTTCGCGGCGGTCTATTTCACGCCGTGGCTCGGCCACATGATCCTGAAGCAGCGCAAGCACGCCGGCAACCATCACGATGTCTTCGACACGCGCTTCTACCGCCGTCTTCGCTCGACCGTTGCATGGGCGGTGCGCCACCGCATCATCGTCCTGGTGATGACGCTGATGACGTTTGCCACCAGCCTGTGGGCGTTCCAGTTCATCCCGCAGAATTTCTTCCCGCAATCGTCGCGCCCGGAAATCCTTGTCGACCTCTGGCTGCCGGAAGGCACCAGCATCAAGGAAGTCGAGACCCAGGCCAAGGCGCTCGAAGCCAGGATGATGGACGACAAGGACAAGCGCTTCATCGCCACCTATGTCGGCGAAGGCGCGCCGCGCTTCTTCCTGCCGCTCGACCAGCAGCTTCGCAACCCGAATTTCGCCCAGCTTCTGGTGATGGCCAATGACGAACCGGCCCGCGAGCGGCTGATTGTCAAGCTGCGCACCATCCTGGCCAATGATTTCCCATCGATCCGCGCCAAGGTCGACCGCCTGTTCCTTGGTCCGCCGACCGGCTGGCCGGTGCAGATGCGCGTCATGGGTCCGGATCGCCAGGAGGTGCGCCGCATCGCCGACGAGGTGAAGGCGAAGTTCCAGGCAAATCCGCTGCTCGGCGCCATCCACGACGACTGGCTGGAGCCGGTGCCGACGATGAAGCTGGTGATCGACCAGGATCGCGCCCGTGCGCTCGGCGTCACCTCGCAGCGCATCCGCCAGACGCTGCAGGCGGCCATGTCGGGAGCGCCGCTCGATGACTTCCGCGACGGCGAGGAGACGGTTTCGATCGTCGCCCGTGAGCCGGAGGCAAGCCGTCACCTGCTGTCGGCGGTCGACTCCGTCTACATCCCGACCGATTTCGGCGGCTCCGTGCCGCTGTCGCAGGTCGCCAAGGTGGTCCCGGTGCTGGAGCAAGGCGTCGAATGGCGGCGCGACCGCTTGCCGACCATCAGCGTACGCGCCACGCTTCCGGACGGCGTGCAGCCGAACGATGTCGCCATGAAGATGTACAGCGACATGCAGGGCCTGCGCGCCAGCCTCGCCCCCGGCTACAAGATCGAGATCCAGGGCGGCGCCGAGGATGCGGCCGAAAGCCAGGCCTCGATTGCGGCGAAAGCGCCGATCATGCTGGCCGTCATCGTCGTGCTGCTGATGATCCAGCTGCAGCATTTCGGCAAGGCCATGCTGGTGCTGGCGACCGGTCCGCTCGGCATCATCGGCGCGGCGGCGGCACTTTTGATCAGCGGCGCGCCGTTCGGCTTCGTCGCCATCCTCGGTGTCATCGCCCTGCTCGGCATCATCATGCGCAACTCGATCATCCTGGTCGATCAGATCGACCAGGACATCGCCGCCGGCGTGGAGCGTTCCGAGGCCATCATCGGCTCGGCGGTGCGCCGGTTCCGGCCGATCGTGCTGACGGCGCTGACGGCGGTGCTGGCGCTGATCCCGATCTCGCGTGGCGTCTTCTGGGGGCCGCTCGCCTACGCCATGATGGGCGGCATTCTCGTCGCCACGGTGCTGACCATCCTTGTCCTGCCGGCAGCCTATGCGCTGTTCTTCGGCAGGGAGCCCAAGAAGGTGGTGGAGCAGCCGGCCGAGACGGAAGAAAAGAACGAAAGGCCGCAACTGGCCCTGGCGGCCGAATAGCGGTCGAGCGAACGTCTTCCATAGATAACCCCGCCGAGGCGGGGTTATCAGGGTCGGGTCAGGCCGCAATCAGTTCGTACGGCCGAGCATCGTTATTCATTTTCTGTATTTTGATCGGTTGCTCGTCCGCGGTAGGAACGCTCCGACGCGACAACTCATCGATTCCCGCGTCAACAGGCAGCCCCAGCTTTTCGATTGCCAAACGACGCACCAGGGCCTCAGCCGAGCTGTCAATGTCGATTTCGTTGCGCTCCCATCGGCCAATCGACTGCTTGTCACGGTGGACCATGGCGGCCAATTCAGCTTGGGTCAGACCCATTTCGGAGCGCAGGAAACGAAGCTCGTCCCCGCTCATGCCCTTGGCATGGCTTACGATCCCAAGCGCGATTACTTGATGCAGTTCATTCACAGCAGGAATCGTGATGATGTCGTCGCCATCGTCATCCACCTCAACGGCGATGCCTTCGATGTAAACGTTGAGCAGACCGCTTTCTGTGTAGTGGTGTGCGTTATTCATCAGCTTCAACTCCAATTATCGAGCCCGCTTTTCGCTCGAACTCATCGATCCACATGACCGAAATAACTTTGACGAGACATCCGTTCTTGGAAGGGATGATAACGACCCCGATGGATCGACTCCCGCTGTTCGGTGTCTTGCACTCCACGCGATAACGGAAATGACCCGGCCGGGTTGCGGGCACAGGTGGTTGGTACACATTTCCAAACTTGAGCGCATGCAGCACATCAGACATGATCAAGCCGCGTTCGGAAAGCCGATCCTGCGCATGCAGCTTGTACGAGATGTTTAGTTTCAGATTTCTCGCGATAGATCTTATTTCAATCGTCGCACGGCCGGCATCCCAAGGTTGCGTGATCGTCACAAATCCCCCTTCTATGGCATTCCTTCCGGTGCTTCATCTATCATGGTGATACCTACATAAGTGCTGAACGTCAATAAACAAGCGGCATGCCATTGACGCCCGTTGGGTGGTGACAAATTCGCTACCGAACACAGGACGACACCGCTATTAAGACTAGCGCGTGGTTGGAGGACAGTCATGACCATAGCTCAGACAAAGGCACCGCTACGGCTGCCGATCGACGGGCGCCATCGCCGGATGTTCATCGGCGGCGGCTGGGTCGATGCCCGCTCCGGTCGGACCACGGAGAGCCGCAATCCCGCCACCGGCGCGGTCATCGCCACGGTGCCGCGCGCCGACCGCCAGGACATCGACTTGGCGGTGACTGCTGCGCGCAAGGCGTTCGAGGGCCCGTGGAGCCGGTTCAAGCCTTACGAGCGGCAGGTGCTGCTGCTGAGGATCGCCGACCTCTTCGAAAAGCACTGGGAAGAGATCAGCCGCTCCGACACCACCGACATGGGCATGCCGATCATACGCACCCGCGCCAATCGCAACCGGGTCATCGGCATGCTGCGCTACTATGCCGGCATGGCGACGGCGCTGCACGGCGAGACGATCGACAACTCGCTGCCCGGCGAAATCGTCTCTTTCACCCACAAGGAGCCGGTCGGCGTCGTCGGCGCCATCATTCCCTGGAACGCGCCAACGGCGGCGTCGATCTGGAAGATCGGCCCGGCGCTGGCGACCGGCTGCACCATCGTGCTGAAACCATCGGAAGAGGCGCCGCTGACGCCGCTTTTGATCGCCGACATCATGAACGAGGCCGGCGTTCCGGAAGGCGTCGTCAACATCGTCACCGGCACCGGCACCGAGGCAGGTGCCGCACTCGCCGAGCATATGGGCGTCGACAAGATCGTCTTCACCGGCTCGACGGCGACCGGCCAGTCGATCGTGCGGGCCTCGGCCGGCAACCTCAAGCGCGTCTCGCTGGAGCTCGGCGGCAAGTCGCCGGTCATCGTCTGCGCCGATGCCGATCTCGACAAGGCGGTGCCGGTGGCGGCGATGTCGGTGTTCGCCAATTCCGGCCAGATCTGCATCGCCGGTTCGCGCCTTTTCGTCGAACGGCCCGTCCATGACGAGTTCGTCGAGCGGCTCGCGGCATACGCCAAGGGTCTCAGGGTCGGCGACGGCATCGACCCGGCGACCGAGATCGGTCCGCTCGTCTCCGAAAAGCAGCTGCAACGGGTCACCGGTTACCTCGAGGCCGGCACCGCGGAAGGGGCGAAACTCGTCACCGGAGGCACCCGGCTTGTGGAAGGCGCGCTTGCCGCCGGCAATTTCGTCGCGCCGACCGTCTTTGCCGGCGTCTCGGACGACATGAAGATCGCCCGTGAGGAGATCTTCGGGCCGGTGATTTCAGCCTTGCCGTTCGATACGCTGGACGAGGCGGTCGAGCGGGCCAACAACACGCCTTACGGCCTGGCTGCAGGGGTCTTCACCCAAAATCTCGCCACCGCCCACCAGCTGTCGCGCAAGATCCGCGCCGGCTCGGTCTGGGTCAATACCTATCACGCCATCGATCCGGCCGTGCCCTTCGGCGGCTACAAGATGAGCGGCTACGGCCGCGAGGGCGGCGCCGAGCACCTCGCCGAGTATCTCAACACCAAGGGCGTGTTCATCAAGATCGATTGATCGGTCCGCCGCCCGCACAAAAAATGCTCCCCGACGACGGTTTTGCAAAACAGAATTCCTTCCCATGGCCGCAAAGCCATCCCATGCTCGAGCAATTGGAGCGTTACGCTCGTCGTCATCGGTGCGTTTTTCCATGGCAGAAAATCGACAATTGCGGCTTGGCGCTTTCATGCGGCCCGTCAGCCTTCATACCGGCGCCTGGCGCTACCCGGGCGCCTATCCCGACGCCAACTTCAATTTCGCGCATCTCAAGCACTTCGCGCAAAGGCTGGAAGCGGCGAAGTTCGACGCCTTCTTCATGGCCGACCACCTGGCCGTGCTCAACATGCCGATCGAGGCGCTGCGGCGCAGCCACACGGTCACGTCCTTCGAGCCGTTCACGCTGTTGTCGGCGCTTGCCGCCGTCACCGATCGTATCGGGCTGATCGCAACCGCCTCGACGACGTTCGACGCGCCGTACCACATCGCCCGTCGTTTCGCCTCTCTCGACCATATCAGCGGCGGGCGCGCCGGCTGGAATATCGTCACCACATCCAATCCCGACGCCGCGCTGAATTTCGGCCTCGATGAGCATGTCGAGCACGACGAGCGTTATCGCCGGGCGCGGGAGTTTTACGATGTCGTCACCGGCCTGTGGGACAGTTTTGCCGACGATGCCTTCATCCGCGACGCCGAAAGCGGGCTCTATTTCGATCCGGCGAAGCTGCATGTGCTCGACCACAAGGGCGAATATCTTTCGGTGCGGGGACCGCTCAATATCGCGCGGCCGGTGCAGGGCTGGCCGGTCATCGTGCAGGCCGGCGCGTCGGAGGCCGGACGGCAGCTCGCGGCGGAAACGGCCGAGGTGATCTTCGCCGCCCATGCCGATCTCGCCTCGGGGCAGCGCTTCTTTGCCGACGTCAAGGGACGTGCGCAAAAACTTGGCCGGTCGCGCGACGACATCAAGATCCTGCCCGGCGCCTTCGTCATTGTCGGCGAGACTGCCGAGGAGGCGCAGACGAAGCGGGCCAAGCTCGACAGCCTCGTCTACTACGAGAGCGGCGTCGCCTCGCTGTCGATCGCGCTCGGCCACGACGCGTCGCGGTTCGATCCGGATTCAGTCTTGCCCGAAATCCCGGAAAGCAACGCCAGCAAGAGCGGCCGCGAGCGCGTCATCGAACTGGCGCGCAAGGAAAACCTGACCGTCAGGCAGCTTGCGCAGCGGCTGGGCGGCTATTCCGGTCTTGCCTTCGTCGGCACTTCGAAAACCATCGCCGACGAGATGGAGGAATGGCTGGTCACCGAAGGCTCGGACGGGTTCAACGTCATGTTCCCCTATCTTCCCGCCGGATTGGATGATTTCGTCGAGAAAATCGTGCCCGAATTGCAGCGGCGCGGCATTTTCAGGAGCGAATACGAAGGATCGACCCTGCGCGAAAATCTTGGCCTGAAGCGGCCGCCAAACCGGTTCTTCCAACCTGAGACGGCAGCGATCCGCAAAGCTGGCTAGAACCGGTAATGATTTTAGACCGCGGCAAGCATCCGTTCTTTTCGTTCGGCCCGAATGTCCATAGGGTCAGCAGCGGGCTGGCAGCCCGAAATCATCGCGAGGGCTTTGCATCATGACCAATCCGGCCGTTGTCGGTTTCTCAGGCAATTTCACCCGGCCGTCCAAGACGCGCGGCTTCGTCGATCGTATCGTGAACGAGGTAGCCGGCAGATATGGCCTGGCCGCCAGCACGCATGACGTCGTCGACCTCGGCCCCAGCCTCGGTGGCGCCAAATGGGCGCGTGAACTGGATGCGCAAGCGGGCGATATCCTCAAGCGCGTCGTCACGGCGGACGTGCTCGTCGTTGGCTCGCCCACCTACAAGGGCAGCTATACCGGCCTGTTCAAACACTTCTTCGATCTTGTCGACCCGACGGCGCTCAGGGGCAAGCCGGTGGTGCTGCTGGCGACCGGCGGCGGCGACCGGCATGCGCTGATCATCGAGCACCAGCTGAGGCCGCTGTTCGGCTTCTTCGAGGCCTTTACGCTGCCGACCGCGATCTACGCTTCGGACAGGGATTTCATCGACGGCGTGCTTGCGTCCGAGACGATCCAGGCGCGCGTCGGACAGGTGCTCGAGGATATCGGTGCAGCGCTTGGCGGTCGCTCCCGCGCCGGCACCGCTGCCGAATAGCCCCTAAAAAGAAAAACCCGCCTCGGCGGCGGGTCTCGGGGCGAATCAGCACCATACCGAAATTAGTAGCATAGCTGCCGGCACAAAGCAAGAACAAAATGCAGGGACCGAGCGCGCCTTGCGCGCCCGATCCCTCAAGGCAAGCCGTCAGATGACGAACAGCCAGTTGGCGAGCAGCATCACCACGACGCCGGCGACGAGCGTCAGATAGGGCAGCATCCCCGCCTTTTTCACCGCAAGGTCGGACGAGCTCATGCCGAGATCGGCCAGCATGTGGTCGGGGAATTTGCCCTTGTCCTGGATGTAATGCCGGAAGCAGAACACCGGGATGATCAAGGCTGCCGTGATCAGCCCGGCCCACAATGCCATCGGGTTCCAGACCTTGGCTCCGGCGCCCATGAAGACCGCGTTGACGTAGGCAAAGATCGCGCCGAGGCCGAGCACCCAGCTCGGCGCCTTCCATGGCCGCGCGATGTGGCCATTGTCGATGCGGTGGATCCAGCCGGCATTGAGGTTAAGGAAGTTGAAGATGATGTAGCCGCAATTCGACACGGCGAGGATGAAGAAGAAGCTCGTTGCGTCGGCCGAGGCGATGGCCAGCACGATCAGGTTGAAGATCAGGTCGGTCCACATCGCCCGCGTCGGTGCGCCGTGCTCGTTGACATGGCTGAGATAGCGCGGCAGCCAGCCGTCGACCGAACCTTGATAGAGCGTGCGCGAGGAGCCGGCCATCGCCGTCATGATGCAGAGCACCAGCGCCAGGATCATCAGCATCACCAGCAGGCTGTGGATCAGCTGTCCGCCGCCGACCATACCGGCCAGCGCATCGGCAACGCCGGAGCCGTCGACGATCGGCGTCGCCAGCATGCCGTTCAAGCCGAGCACGCCCTGGAAGGTGAACGGCACCAGGATGAACAGCAGCATGCACAACAGGCCGGAATAGAAGATCGCCTTGAAGGTATCGGTGCCCGGGTTTTTGAACTCGGAGGTGTAGCAGACCGCGGTCTCGAAGCCGTAGGTCGACCACGCCGCGATGAACATGCCGCCGAGCACCAGCGTCCAGCCGGCGATGTTCCACGCGCCGGGCTCCGGCGCATAGGCTGCCGCGAGCGGCACCAGCGGCGAGAAGTTTGCCCAGTTGATCTGGCCGGTGACGATCGGCACCACGCCGACGATCAGCATCGGGATGATGACCAGCAGGCCGATATATTTCTGCACGTTGGCCGTGCCCAGGATGCCGCGATGCTGGATCGAGAAGATGATCAGCATCAGCACCGCGCCGATGAAGAAGGTGGCGTTGAAGGTGAAGGAAACCGGGCCAAGCGTGTGACCGTAGAGCGTCCAGTTACGGATCGCCGGCGTCGCCGCCGCGGTGACCGCGGTGATGGCGTCGGCGGCGCTGGTTCCGGCATGGGCCGCAATATAGGCGGCGACTTCCGGCGAAGTGTCGGTGAACAGCGGCACCGGCGCCAGTGCGTTGAGGATATAGGCGGCGGCGATCGAGCAGCCGAGTGACAGCACCGGCGACCAGGCGAACCAGTTGCACCACACCGAAAGCGGCGCGATGAATTTCGAATAGCGCAGCCACGCGGTGGCGCCGTAGACCGAGGCGCCGCCGGATTTGTTCGGGAACAGCCCGGCGATCTCCGCATAGGTGAAGGACTGCAGGAAGCCCATGACCATGGATACGGCCCAGATCAGGAAGGCCAGTGTTCCGGTGGTGCCGGCGATGCCGCCGATCGAAAACAGGACAAGGGCCGGAACGCCGCTTGCCACCCAGAAGGCGCCGCGCCAGTCGATGTTCCGGTGCAGCTGCCCTTCGGCAGGCGGCACCAAGGTGGTGACTATCGTGCTCATTTACGTGGATTCCCCATTTTTGATGTTCCCCATCGGCAACAGCCGCAATCTCGCGAGGCGTCATCGACGCTCACGTTGAACGGCCCCAGGCGTTTTCCGCTCAGTAGTATTTTTTTCTTAGCAGTGAAGATTGACCCAAGGCGCTTTGACGTCAAGTGGTTTGTGACGCTGTGCACATTGCGTTTGTGAAACAGTCGAGCTTCGCTGGCGCTGCCAACGGGTGCGGTCTTTCCTTCTCCCCTTCTTGTGGGAGAAGGTGGCCGAGCGAAGCTCGGTCGGATGAGGGGTGTTCCAGATTGGCAAACCCGCACTTCGTCCCAGCACCCTCAACCGTCTTGGCGCTGCGTGCCAATCCACCTTCTCCCACAAGGGAGAAGGGAAGAACCAGGCAGCGTCGGTCAGGAGCGCGGCCTGGTCTTTTGCGGGTCGTAATGGGCGAAGGCGACGACGCGCGCCGGCAGCCGCTTGCTGTGACCATCGAGCTTGCCTATCTCGACCTCGGTGCCGATCGCCGAATGCGTGACGTCGAGCCTGGCCAACGCGATGGTCTTGTTCAGCACCGGCGAACGCATGCCGGAGGTGACGACGCCGATCTGCGCCCGGCCGATATGCACGCAATCGCCGTGGCCGACGGCGACATTGGCGTCGACGTCGAGGCCGACCAGCTTCTTCTGCGGGTTTTCCTTGCGCCGGATCAGTGCCTCGCGGCCGATGAAATCGTCGCTCTTGGTCTTCAGCGGTACGGTGAAGCCGATGCCGGCCTCGAACGGATCCGTCTGGTCGGAAAACTCGTGAGCAGCAAAGATCAGCCCGGCCTCGATGCGCACCATATCGAGCGCCTGCAGCCCCATCGGCTTCAGGCCGTGCGTCTGGCCGGCCTGCCAGATCGCGTCGAACACCTTTTCGGCGTCGCGCGGATGGCACCAGATCTCGTAGCCGAGCTCGCCGGTGTAACCGGTGCGCGAGACAACGACCGGAATGCCGTTGCCGCCGCCGATGCGGGCGACGGCGAAACGGAACCATTCGAGTTCGTCGATCGACGGCTGCAGCGGCGAGGTCCAGATGATCTGCCGCAGGACGTCGCGGCTTTTCGGTCCCTGCACGGCAACATTGTGCATCTGGTCGGTCGAGGAGCGCACCAGCACGGTGAGGCCGAGTTTTTGCGCCGTTTCCCGCAGCCATTGGCCGGATAGATCGTCGCCGCCGACCCAGCGGAAATTATCCTTGCCGAGCCTGAGCAGCGTGCCGTCGTCGATCATGCCGCCATGCTCGTAGCACATGGCGGAATAGACGACCTGGCCGACGCCGAGCTTCTTGATGTCGCGGGTCAGCGTGTATTGCAGCAGCGCCTCGGAGTCCGGCCCGGTGACCTCGAACTTGCGCAGCGGCGACAGGTCCATGATCACGGCGTCCTGCCGGCAGGCCCAGTATTCATCGATCGGGCCTTGCCTGGCGAAGGAATTGGCGAGCCAATAGCCCTTGTACTCGACGAAGTTGCGGGTGTGCTTGGCAAAGCTCGAATGAAAGGCGGTCTCGCGGGTCATTTTCGGTTCCGAATCGGGCGTCATGCGTCTGGCGATCGCTCGCGAGAATTTGTGCTGGCCGGGATAGGTTCGCACATGGATGTCGGTCAGGTTCCAGCCATTGGCCGGCGTCGTATCGTCGGGGCAGGCGGACGAGACGCAGACGATGTCCGTGAGCGCCTTGAGTAGCACATAGTCGCCCGGCCGCGACCACGGCTCGTCCGATACCACGACGCCATGCGCGTCGATGGCCGTGTTGAAGAAGAAGTTGATCGCCATCCAGCCGGCGCGAGGCGTGACACCCTTGTCGGCCAGCGCGCGGTTGAAATTCTCCGAGCAGTTGGGATGGCCGGGATAACCGATGTCGTCGTAATATTTGGCCGCGCAGGCGAGCGCGAATGCATCGTGGCGGCCGCAAGTGTCCTGCACAACCTCGACCAGCGGCTCCATGTCCTGGTCGTAGTATTTTGAGTGCAGACCGGGCATCGGATAGCTCGAACCCATCAGCGTGCGCGTCGTCGTCACGTCGAGCGGATGATCGCGGCCCTTGTCCAGCTTGCGCGCCGAAAAGCACTGGAAGTCGGTGCATTGGCGCCCGTCGACATCGATGATCTGCAGATAGTCGCCCGCCTTGACGAAGTAGGCCTCCGCCGTCGCCGAATGGACGCGTAGGTCGAGCACGGGATCGGCCAGCGGGTCGGCAAGCCTGGATTTCGCTGCCGGGCGGATGGTGGCGCGGCGGATGATGACGCTAAGTGGCGTCGCCGTATCGTGGCCGTCGACCAGCATCGGCCCGCCGGGCGCGGCAATCAGCATCGACCCATCGCGGGCGACGGTAAAAGCCTGTTCGGTACCGGCAGGGGTGGCGCCGCCGAAAACGCGAACCGCCTTCGCCTGGTCGAGCTGCACCTGGCGCCGCTCGAGCCCCCGGCGCAAGGATGCGAGGCTGTCGTCGCCTTCGGCCAGCAGCGCCTTGATGCCGGCGGCATTGCTGTTCGATTTCTCGCCGAGAATGCCGGGATCGGTCGCGTCGCTGCTGTCCCATGCCAGCAGCTCGCAGGCCTGCCCGCCCTCGACATCGCGCACGGTGACAATGTCGCCGGCCTCGACCTCGATCAGCACCGCGCCATTGCCCTGAACCGAGTAGCGCTCCATCGCGGCCGGCAGCGTAATCTGGCCTGGCCGCAGGATCAGGCTCGGCCGGGGCGGTCCGGCGACGACGGCGGGGTAGGGCGACTGGCTCATCTCAACCTTGGTTTCGAGAAACAAGTTTGCCTGTGTGTGAAATTATTTTAGCGGGAAGAATAGGATAGAAGAGCCGGAGTTGGCAAGTGAAGGCGAGGCGCGCGCCTCTTCCTTCTCCCCTTGTGGGAGAAGGTGGATCGGCGCGCAGCGCCGAGACGGTTGAGGGGTGTTGGACGGAGTGCCGTCATAGCCAAGCTGGAGCACCCCTCATCCGACCGAGCTTCGCTCGGCCACCTTCTCCCACAAGGGGAGAAGGGAAGGTGGCGCACAATCCTACCCCAATTCCTCGGAATGCCCGATCTCGACGCCATACTCGGCGGCAGCGTCCAGTATCGTATGCCACAGGCTTTCCGCGAAGGTGGCGAACACCAGAAGATTGAACACCGCCTGTCCGTCCGGCCGGTCATTGCCGCGCCAGAGATTGATGCTGGTGTGATCGACCGAGGTCGCCGCAGCGGTGCCGGCCGGGAACACCGCGGGGTGCAGGTCTAGCGACGACAGGTTGGCCAGCATCGCGCGCGCCTTTTCTCCGGAAACGCTGATCAGCGCGCGGGCATGCGACTGGTCGGACAACGAGGCGGATTGCGCAAACGCCTGGCTCAGCGGTTCGCTTGCGTGCTTGCCGCCATTGGACAGGACCAGGAACTGATCCGGTCCCGACCAGATCAGCGTAGCGTCGGGAGTTCGGGTCGCCTTGGGCGTTTCCGGGGCGGCAACGCCGAAGCGGGTTTCGGCGGCCTTCGCCAGTTCTGCCGCTTTGCCGCGCCGCGCCATCACCTGGATCAGGTCAAAATTGCGGATCTCGGTGAGCGATACGCCGGCCGCCGTGCCGCGCGCGCCATACGCGCCGACAACAAGCGCTTTCTCCAGCGGACTGCGGGCAATCCAGGAAAACTCAGCCACGCTGGCGCCCTCCATCCGGATCGTAGAAGACCGGGCTGCACAGCTCGACGTCGTAGTCTTCGCCGCGGAGCGGGTCATGCGCATGGACGATCTCGCCAATGCGCTCGCGGCCACGCTCAACAAGCGCCAGCCCGATCCACTGGTCGAGCATGGGCGAGAAGCAGACCGAAGTGACATAGCCCTGGTCGTTGCCGGGACCGGGCGTCTCGCCTTTCGGAATGATATGCGCGGCGGAGCGCAGGCGGCGCGTCTTGTCGACCGGCTTGATGCCGACTACGACCTGCCGGTCTGGGGCAATCAGCGCCTCGCGCCCGGCCATGACGCGGCCGATGAAATCTTTTTTGGTCGACATCATCTTGCCGAGGCCGAGGTCGGCGGCGGTCGTCGTGCCGTTCAGCTCCGGGCCGGCGACATGGCCCTTTTCGATGCGCATGACGCCGAGCGCCTCGGTACCGTAGGGCGTAACGCCGAACGGCTTGCCGGCCAGCATCAAATTGCGCACCAGCGCCTCGCCATAGCGGGCGGGAACCGAAATTTCGAACGCCATTTCGCCCGAAAACGAGATGCGGAACAGCCGCGCCTTGTTGCCACCGCGAAGCGCGACTTCCCGCGCCCCCATGAAGGGAAAGCCCTCGTTCGACAAATCCTCCGCCGGATCGACGATTTCCCGAAGCAGGTCCCGGGTCTTCGGCCCGGCGATCGAGAACTGCGCCCATTGATCGGAGACGGATGTCAGCTGCACGTCGAATTCGGGGAACAGCACCTGCCGGCAGAATTCGAGATGCTGCATCACCAGCCCGGCCTTGGCGGTGGTGGTGGTCAGGAAATAGTGGTCCTCGGCCAGCCGCGACGTCGTGCCGTCGTCATAGACGATGCCGTCCTCGCGCAGCATCAGCCCGTAGCGGGCTTTGCCGACGGCGAGACTGGAGAAGGTGTTGATGTAGACGCGGTCGAGAAAGGCGCCGGCATCCGGGCCGTGCACGTCGATCTTGCCGAGCGTCGAGACATCGCAGAAGCCGACGCCGGAGCGCACCGCCTTGACCTCGCGGGTGACCGATTCCAGCCAGTCCTTTTCGCCGGCGCGCGGATACCATTGCGCGCGCTTCCACAGGCCGGTGTCGACGAACACCGCGCCCTGTTCGGCTGCCCAGTGATGCGACGGCGTCAGCCTCGTCGCATGGAAGTCTTCGTCGCGATGATGGCCGGCGAAGGCGCCGATGGCGACCGGCACATAGGGCGGGCGGTAGATCGTCGTGCCGGTTTCGGGGATCGATTTGCCGCTGATTGCCGCCATGATGGCGAGACCGGCGACGTTCGAGGTCTTGCCCTGGTCGGTGGCCATGCCGAGCGTCGTATAGCGCTTGAGATGCTCGACCGATTCGAAACCTTCGCGCTGCGCCAGCTCGATGTCGGACGCGGTCACGTCATGCTGGTAATCGACGAAGGCTTTCCCTTTGCCGGCCACATACCAAAGCGGCGTCAGCGAAAACGCCTCGCTGTCGGCGACCGGCGATGTGCCGGCATTGCCGCCGCGTCCAGCACTCTGCGCTGCCGCAGCACCCGCGGCAAAGCCCTGGCGCAGGCAGTCGCCCAGCCCGAAGGCGCCGTTGGCGGCGCCGACGGCCATCATGCCGGGCGGCGCACCATCCGGCACGAAGGCTGCGATATCGTCCTGCCATTTCGGCCGGCCGCGATGATAGGAGGTCAGCCCGACCGCCGGATTCCAGCCGCCGGACACGGCAAGCCCGTCGGCTTCGACTTCCGCCCGTGCGCCGCCGGTCAGCGCCACCACGATTTTCCGGACCCCGTCCTTGCCGCCTTCGACCCCGCTGACCGAGCCGTTGAGCACGGCAAAGCCGCCCTTGGCGGCAAGCGCGCGATGCGCGGCGGAGACGTCCGGGCGCGCGTCGACGACCGCCGCGATCTGCAAACCGGCGCCAAGCACGGTCTCGACCGTGCGCCAGCCATCCTCATTGTTGGTGAACAGCGCGATCCTCCTGGCAGGGGTAACCGCGTAGCGCGCGACATAGGTCCGCATCGCCGAAGCCATCATCACGCCCGGCGTGTCGTTACCGGCAAAGACGATCGGCCGCTCGATGGCGCCGGCGGCGACGACGCAGCGCTTGGCCACGATCCGCCACAGCCGCTGGCGCACCTGGTGCTCGGGCGGCGAGGGCAGGTGGTCGTTGACCCGCTCGATGGCGCCATAGATGCCGCCATCATAGACGCCGAACAATGTCGTGCGGGTCATGATGCGGACATCGGGCAGTGCGGCGAGTTCGGCCAGCGTGCGCGTAATCCATTCGGCCGCCGGCGCGCCGTCGATCATGCCGCCGTCGGCGAGCAGACGGCCGCCAAGCGCAAAATCTTCCTCGCACAGGATGACGCGGGCGCCGCCGCGCCCGGCCGCCAGTGCCGCAGCCAGCCCGGCCGGGCCGGACCCGGCAATCAGCACGTCGCAATGCGCCCACGCCTTGTCGTAATGGTCGGGATCGGCGACGCCAGCAGCGCGGCCGAGCCCGGCGGCGCGGCGAATCGTTGGCTCGTAGATCGTTTCCCAGAATTTCGCCGGCCACATGAAGGTCTTGTAGTAGAAGCCGGCGACGAAGATCGGCGCGAACAGCTGATTGACTGCCATCAGATCGTGGCGCAGCGACGGCCAGCGGTTCTGGCTGGCGGCTTCGAGCCCGTCATAGAGTTCGGCTGTGGTCGCCTTGGTGTTCGGCTCGCGCCGCGCTCCGCTGCGCAGTTCGAGCAGCGCGTTGGGCTCCTCCGAACCAGCGGTCAGGATGCCGCGCGGCCGATGGTATTTGAACGAGCGGCCGACCAGCTTGACGCCATTGGCGATCAGCGCCGAGGCCAGCGTGTCGCCTTGGAAGCCGGCAAAGCTCTTGCCGTCGAAGCGGAAGGCCAGCGGCGCGGCGCGATCGATGAGACCGCCTGATACGAGACGATGGGGCTGGCTGGAGGTCACGTTTGCTGGCCCTTAAGCAGGAGCGCCGCGCTGCCCCTCATCGCCCTGCCGGGCACTTCTCCCCGTATAGGGACGGGGAGAAGGGGGCTGGCCGCAACCTCGGCGCCTTTCAGGGAACGTCGATGATTGGCGAAACAATCGATGGCGGCGCCCCTCTCCCCGTCTCTATACGGGGAGAGGAGGCCGGCAGGCAGGTGAGGGGCGGCGCTAACCTGGACAGAATTCATCTTGCAGCCTGCCTCGCACCAACGCCGGCCGCCGGCTCGACGGAGGAAATCTCATGCGTCAGCGTGTTGCGGGCGACCTTCAGCCAGGCCCGGCAGCCGCCGCCATGGTACCAGTATTCGCTCATCGGCCCGGCGACATTGTCGCGCAGATAGACGTAGTCGAAGACCTCGTCTTCGGTGGCGCCGGCCGCCGGACGCACCGGGTTGGCGTCGCCCAGATAGGTGAACTCCCCGAGTTCGCGTTCGCCGCAGAAGGGACAGACAATGCGCATGCTTCTTCAGCCAGTCTTCAATGCAGGTTCGGTTGGGCGCCCTGGCCCTTTTCGTCGATCATCGCACCTCGCCGGAAGCGGTCGAGGCGAAAGCGGGCAGCCTCCTTGTGCGGCTCGTCGCGCGCCAGCAGATGGGCAAAGACCAGGCCGGAGCCGGGCGTCGCCTTGAAGCCGCCATAGCACCAGCCGGCGTTGAGATAGAGCCCGTCGACCGGTGTTTTGTCGATGATCGGCGAGCCGTCCATCGACATGTCCATGATGCCGCCCCACTGACGCAGCAGCCGTATCCGGCCGATCATCGGCATCAGCGCCATTCCGCCCTCGCAGACGTCTTCCATGACAGGCAGATTGCCGCGCTGGGCGTAGGAATTGTAGCCGTCTATGTCGCCGCCGAAGACCAGGCCGCCCTTGTCGGACTGGCTGACGTAGAAATGCCCGGCGCCGAACGTCATGACGTTGGGGATCAGCGGCTTGATCGCCTCCGAGACGAAGGCCTGCAGCACATGGCTTTCGATCGGCAGCCGCATGCCGGCCATCGCCGCGACGCGCGACGAGGAGCCGGCGACCGCCATGCCGACCTTGGCCGCGCCGATCCTGCCGCGGCTCGTCTCGACGCCGGTCACCTTGCCACTGCCATCGCGGACAAAACCGGTCACCTCGCAGTTCTGGATGATGTCGACGCCGAGCGCGCTCGCCGCATGCGCATAGCCCCAGACCACGGCGTCGTGCCGCGCCGTGCCGCCGCGCCGCTGCAAAAGCCCGCCCTGCACCGGGAAACGTGCGTTGTCGAAGTTCAGGAACGGCATCATCTTCCTGACCGCCGTCAGATCGAGCAGTTCGGCATCGATGCCGTTGATGCGCATGGTGTTGCCGCGCCGCGCATAGGCATCGCGCTGCGCGTCGGAATGGTAGAGGTTGATGACACCGCGCTGGCTGACCATGGTGTTGTAGTTGAGGTCCTGCTCCATCCGCTCCCACAGCTTCATCGACAGCTCGTAGAAGCCGGTATTGCCGGGCAGCCCGTAATTGGAGCGGATGATGGTTGTGTTGCGGCCGGCATTGCCGGAGCCGATCCAGCCTTTTTCCAGCACGGCGACATTCCTGATGCCGTATTCGCTGGCGAGGAACCATGCCGTCGCCAGGCCATGGCCGCCGCCGCCGATGATCACCACGTCGTAGTGGCTCTTCGGGCTGGCGTCGCGCCAGGTGCGCTGCCAGTTCTTATGGCCGGAAAATGCCGCCCGGGCGAGGGAGAAGATCGAGTATTTCATGAACCTGTTTCGCGCCGGGCGTGCAACAATTCCGGATCAGATGTCGAGCGTGTGGTCGCGCTCCCACTGGGTGAAGTGGGAAGCATAGGAATTCCATTCCTGCTGCTTCAGCTTTAGATAGGCCGACGAGAATTCCTCACCCAGCGCCGCCTTGAGCGATTTGTCGTTGTCAAACTCGCGCAACGCGTCGAGCAGGTTGAGCGGCAGCTTCGGCGCGCCCTCGACCGTATGGCCGAACTGGTACATGTCGATATCGTAGCGCCTGCCGGGGTCGGCCTTCGAGCGGACGCCGTCAAGGCCGGCGGCGATGATCACCGCCTGCAGCAGATACGGGTTTGCCGCGCCGTCCGGCAGGCGCAGCTCGAAGCGGCCGGGGCCGGGCACGCGCACCATGTGGGTGCGGTTGTTGCCGGTCCAGGTCACCGTGTTCGGCGCCCAGGTGGCGCCGGAGATGGTGCGCGGTGCGTTGATGCGCTTGTAGGAATTGACCGTCGGGTTGGTGATGGCGGCAAGCGCGGACGCATGTTTCATGATGCCGCCGAGGAAATTCCTGCCCTTGGCCGACAGGCCGAGCTCCATCGCATTGTCGGCAAAGACATTGGTCTTGCCGTCTTTGTCCCACACCGAGATATGCGCATGGCAGCCATTGCCGGTCAGGCCCTGGAAGGGTTTAGGCATGAAGGTTGCGCGCAAGCCGTGCTTTTCGGCGACCGATTTCACCATGAATTTGAAGAAGGAATGCTTGTCGGCGGTCGCCAGCGCATCGTCGAAGGCCCAGTTCATCTCGAACTGGCCGTTGGCGTCCTCGTGGTCGTTCTGGTAGGCGCCCCAGCCGAGCGCCAGCATGTGGTCGCAGATCTCGGCGATCACGTCGTAGCGGCGCATCACCGCCTGCTGGTCGTAGCAGGGCTTCGACGCCGTGTCATATTCGTCGGAAATCGTCTTGCCATCCGGCGAGATCAGGAAGAATTCGGCCTCGACGCCGGTCTTGATGTGCATGCCGTCGCCAGCAGCCTCCGCGATCAACCGCTTCAGCGTGTTGCGCGGCGCCTGCTCGACCGATTTGTCGTCCATGATGCAGTTGGCGGCGACCCAGGCGACCTCCGGCTTCCAAGGCAACTGGATCACCGAGGCCGGATCCGGCACCGCCAGCATGTCGGGATGCGCCGGCGTCAGATCGAGCCAGGTGGCAAAGCCGGCAAAGCCGGCACCGTCCCGCTGCATGTCGGCGATCGCCTGCGCCGGCACCAGCTTGGCGCGTTGTCCACCGAACAGGTCGGTGTAGGATATCATGAAATATTTGACGCCCTTTTCCTTGGCGAAGGCGGCGAGATCGTTCCCCATTATAGTTCCTCGCTTACTGGCATTTGGTTTGTCTTAGAAGCCGTTCTTGCCCGGTATCCAGTTGGTGCCGGCCAGCGGCACGCCGGCCATGGCGGCGGCTTCGATCGTCAAGGCCACAAGATCCTCGGGCTCGAGATTGTGCAGGCTGTTCTTGCCGCAGGCGCGGGCGATTGTCTGAGCCTCAAGTGTCATCACCTTAAGATAATTCGCCAGCCGTCGGCCGGCCGCGATCGGATCGACCCGTTTCATTAGCTCGGGATCCTGCGTGGTGATGCCGGCCGGGTCGCGACCCTCATGCCAGTCGTCATAGGCGCCGGCGGTGGTGCCGAGCTCGTTGTATTCCGCCTCCCAGCGCGGGTCGTTGTCGCCGAGCGCGACAAGCGCTGCCGTGCCGATCGACACCGCATCGACGCCGAGCGCCAGCGCCTTGGCGACGTCGGCGCCGTTGCGGATACCGCCGGAGACGATCAGCTGCACCTTGCGGTGCATGCCGAGATCCTGCAGCGCCTGCACGGCCGGCCTGATGCAGGCAAGCGTAGGCTGGCCGACATTTTCAATGAACACTTCCTGGGTCGCCGCCGTGCCGCCCTGCATGCCGTCGACGACGACGACATCGGCGCCCGATTTCACCGCAAGCGCGGTGTCGTAATACGGCCGCGCGCCGCCGACCTTGACGTAGATCGGCTTTTCCCAGTCGGTGATCTCGCGCAGTTCGAGGATCTTGATCTCGAGGTCGTCCGGCCCGGTCCAGTCGGGGTGGCGCGAGGCCGAGCGCTGGTCGATGCCTTTCGGCAGCGTGCGCATTTCGGCGACGCGGTCGGAGATCTTCTGGCCGAGCAGCATGCCGCCGCCGCCTGGCTTGGCGCCCTGGCCGACTACAACCTCGATCGCGTCGGCACGGCGCAGGTCGCGCGGGTTCATGCCGTAGCGCGACGGCAGATACTGGTAGACCAGCGTCTTCGAATGGCCGCGCTCTTCCTCGGTCATGCCGCCGTCGCCGGTGGTCGTCGAGGTGCCGGACAGCGTCGCGCCGCGGCCAAGCGCTTCCTTCGCCGGGCCGGACAGCGAGCCGAAGCTCATGCCGGCAATGGTGATCGGGATTTTCAATTCGATCGGTTTTTTCGCATAGCGCGAGCCGAGCACGACGCTGGTGTCGCAGCGCTCGCGATAGCCTTCGAGCGGATAGCGCGAGATCGAGGCGCCGAGGAACAGAAGGTCGTCGAAATGCGGCAGCTTGCGCTTGGCGCCGGCGCCGCGGATGTCATAGATGCCTGTCGCCGCGGCGCGGCGGATCTCGGAAAGCGTGTAGTCGTCGAAGGTCGCGGATTTGCGCGGCGTCGTCGGCGGGTTGCGATAGGTCATTGAGCCTCAATACGCGTCGGCGTTGTCGATATTGAAATTGTAGAGGGTACGAGCCGAGCCATAACGCTTGAACTCCGCCGCCTTGACGCCGGTCACGCCGGCGCGGTCGAGCAAGCCTTGCAGCAATTCGAGATGCTCGGGCCGCATCTCCTTGGCGATGCAGTCGGCGCCGAGGCTTTCGACCTTGCCGCGCACGAAAAGCCGCGCCTCGTAGATGGAATCGCCGAGCGCATCGCCGGCGTCGCCCAGCACCACGAGGTTGCCGGACTGCGCCATGAAGGCCGACATGTGGCCGATATTGCCATGGACGACGATGTCGATGCCTTTCATCGAGATGCCGCAGCGCGACGACGCGTTGCCTTCGATGACGAGCAACCCGCCCCGGCCGGTGGCGCCGGCATACTGGCTGGCATCGCCTTTGACGACGATCTGGCCGGACATCATGTTCTCGCCGACGCCGGGCCCGGCCGAGCCATGCACGGTGATGGTGCCGCCGTCGTTCATGCCGCCGCAATAATAGCCGACGCTGCCGCGCACATCGATGGCGAGCGGCTGGTCGACGCCGACGGCGACCGAATGGCTGCCTCGCGGGTGGAGCACCTCCCAGGCGGTCTCGTTCGAACCGGGCGCCAGATCGTGCAGCGCCTGGTTGAGCTCGCGCAGCGACATTTCGGCCAGATCGAAGACCCGTGACGCATGGCCCGGCTCGCGAGCCGCCTTGGAGAGGTTAATTGCCGGCATTGGTTCAATGCTCCCAGAAATAGACGGTTGCGGGCTCGGGTTCCCAGACCTTCGCATTGTCTATGCCGGGCAGTTTGGTGAGCGCACGATATTCCGAGCCGAAGGCGACATACTGGTCGGTTTCGGCCATTACTGCGGGCTTGCAGGCGATCGGGTCGCGCACCACGCCGAAGCCGTTCTTGGTGCCGACGACGAAGGTGAAAAACCCGTCGAGATCGCTCAGCGTGCCTTCCAGCGCCTCGCCGAGGTTCTTGCCATGCGCCATCTGCGAGGAGAGATAGGCGGCAGCGACCTCGGTGTCGTTCTCGGTCTCGAATGTCATGCCTTCGCGGATCAGCTCGCGGCGGACATTGTTGTGGTTGGACAGCGAGCCATTATGCACCAGGCACTGGTCGGCGCCGGTCGAGAACGGATGCGCGCCCATCGTCGTCACCGCCGATTCGGTCGCCATGCGGGTATGGCCGATGCCGTGCGTGCCGGTCATCTCGCGGACGCCGAAACGGTCGACGACCGCTTCGGGCAGCCCGACTTCCTTGTAGATTTCGACGACGTCGCCGGCGCCCATGATGCGGATGTCGGGGCGCAGCGTCTGGATCGCCTCGCGCGCTTCGTCGATCTTGGCAGGCATCGTCCGGACCACGGCATGCGTCGACTTCGCAGCAATGCTCACCGGCGCGCCGATTGCCGTGGCAAGTTCGGCGTCGAGGCCGCGGAAATCGCGCTCCGGCTTGGCCGACTGGATGGTGATCTTGGCTTCATTGGAGGACGCGCCATAGATGGCGATGCCGGCGCTGTCGGGACCGCGATCGCTGAGCGAGATCAGCATCTCCGACAGCATCGCGCCAAGCTGGGGCTCGAGCGACTTGTCCTTCAAAAACAGTCCGACGATTCCGCACATGTCAGCCTCCGCGAGTTTGTTCCCTCCGAGATGTATCGAATGAGTCCCGGGAATTCAATTGGTATGAAAAAAATTTTCCTGTCGTTATATATCGGCTGAGGCGCCGCCGGCCGCACTATCGCTGCGCTGGCCGCCATTGTGAACCCATTTGGCATAGCGGATGCGAGCGACCTTGTAGGCATCCAGGATCGACAGGGCATAGATCAGGAAGCCGCCGGCATGGCGTCCGACGAAGCTGGCGTCGGGCGGCGCGATCTTGGCGGTGACCCAGGCAAGGATCACCATGAAGAACAGGAATTGCAGGCCGCGCACCGGCACGCCGAGCACGACATGCCCGCTCGCCGGCAAAACGATCGCAGCGCCCAGAACCAGATAGGGGCTCGGTGGTGCGGGGGAGGTGGTGATCTGGCTGATCATGCCGCTTGCCGTTCGCTTTGATTGATGGCATCGCGCAGCGCCGAAGCCGACGACAGCAGCCTCTCGATCAGCACCGGATCGAGCCTGACCGCGCCGAATTCGGCCTGCCGGAATACGCCGTAGCGCGCCCGCTCGGCCTCGGCCAGCAGCCAGACGATGCGCACGCCGTTCGGCGTGATCAGCAATTCCTTGGCGCGCTCCTCGGCAAAGACATCGAGGTGGCCGGCGATGATGGCTTCGGGGAAGCGCACGCCCTTGCGGTCGCTCCGCAGCACCGCCTCGGCCGGAAACCCCGCCGCCTTCGGCAGCGGATGGACGAGATGATCGAAATTGGAAAAAGTCGTCGGCGATCCGGGCCGCATCATCATATCGAAAGTGCCTGGTATCGCGACCTTTTCGGTGATCGAAACACTCAGCCAGCGCGCCGGCAGCTTCCTTATCGCCAGCGTGTCGACGATGGTCCGTACCTGCACCCGCCGACCGTTCCACGAGCCGGCGAAGGTGACGACGCCGGCGGTGCCGTCCGAGACGTTGGCCGCGTCGGGGATGACGGCGCGGACGCCGGCTTCGTCGGCGGCAAGCCCGGTCGAGGCCTTGGCGCGGCTGGCCCGCGCGAGCCAGGCTATATGGAGGAAGAGAGCCAGGGCAACCGCCCCGGCGAGCAATGCTGAGATCACCTAACGCACCTCGTCACACAAATGCCCGCCCAGACCGGGCGCGCCGTCAGTAGCCCTGCGGCTTCGGCCACGGCATGGTGAACTGGGCGCCACGGCGCACGAATTTGTAGCGGTAGAAGTGGAACCACAGCGAGATCAGGAAGTAGAAGGCGACCATGGCGATCAGCTGCGAGCCGAAGCCGAGGAAGATCGCAAAGAAGGTGACCACGCAAAGGCAGAACAAGACGATCGCCGGCAGCGGGTGGAACGGATGGGTGTAGCCGCGGCGGATCGAGCCGAGCGGCCACTTTTTCCTGAACATAATGATGTTGATGCTCATGAAGGTGTATTGCAGCACGCCCGACAGGATCGAGAAGGTGATCGCCTGGTTGAGGTCGGCGATGAAGGCGAAGGCGAGCGCGATCGGCAGCAGAAACAGGATCGAGCGATAGGGCGTGCGGTATTTCGGATGCACCGCCGAGAACCAGGTCGGCAGATAGCGGTCGCGGCCGAGCGAAAACCAGGCGCGCGCGGCGTCGTTGATGCAGCCATTGGCGGAGGCGAGCGCGGCAAGCAGCGTCGCGATGAACAACAGGTTTTCCAGCAGCGCACTGCCGGTCAGTTTGCCCGCGTCCCACAGCGGATAATAGGTGATGCCGAGATATTCCCAGGGCATCAGCGAGGCGCAGACATACCAGGTCATGGCGGCGGCGATCAAAAGCGTGATCATGCCGGCCATCGTGCCATAGGGCAGCGAGCGCGCCGGCGAGCGCACTTCCTCGGCGGCCTGCGTGGTGCCCTCGATGCCGAGATAGTACCAGATGCCGAACTGGAAGGCGGCGATGACGCCGATCCAGCCATAGGGCAGGGCGTTGCCCGGGGTCACCAACTCGTTGAGCTTGAGCACGGCGCCTTGCGTCCACGGGCTGACCGAGAAGAACAGGATGACGATCGAGACATAGGCGATGGCAGTGATGACGAAGTTGACGTTAAGCGTCATCAGCACGCCGCGATAGTTCAGCCATGCCAGCACGACGATTGTCGCGGCGATGAAGGAATTATGGGTGAGGCCCTCGACGCCGGCTTTGGCGACGATGGTGTCGCCGAGCAGGATCGCGTCCGACACTTCGAGCATGGTGTAGGCAAAGACCAGGAACAGCGCGACGTTGAAGGCCATCAGCGGCCCGACAATGTGCTTGGCCTGCGCATATTGGCCGCCGGCGGCGGCAACCGTCGAGGTCACTTCGGAATCGATCATCGCGACCGAGGTGTAGAGCAGCCCGACGATCCAGCAGACGATCAGCGCCGCCAGCGCGCCGCCCTTGTCCGCCGCGAAATTCCAGCCGGTGAATTCGCCGACCAGAACGATGCCGACACCGAGCGCCCAGACATGGGCGGGGCCGAGCACCCTGAGCAGTGAAACCCTGTCGCCCTGCACTTGCACCGCTGGTTCAGCCGTGATCGTCATCGTTCAATCCCCCACTCAGATCCGGTGTTTTTCGGACACGGCTTCAAGTTCGCCTTCCCTGGACGAGGTCAGCATCTCTTCGGAATAGGTCGTGTCGATCTTGAACCAGTCGTAGAGCATCCACAGCGCGAGCACGATCGAGATGCCCCAGCATGCGTAAGAGAGTGCCACCCACATGACGATGCTTCCTATCTATTTGTCGCCGAACTTTTCGTCGATGACGTCGCGGTATTCGCGGTCCGATGCGCGGAACAGAAAGATGAAATAGCCGATCAGCACCGCCGCCATGATGATCAGCGTCGGCCAGTCGATGATGTAGTGGAACCGGTTCTGGATGATGTCGTGCGCGGTTTCCGGCGTGTAGCCGAGCTTTTCCCAGATCGAGGCCATGGTCGGGTTCTGGCCGAGCGCTTCCCACGTCTTGGCGTCGAGCGCGTCGATGGATTTTGCCGCCCCTGCCAGACCTAGTTTCAGCGGCAGCCACAGCGCGACGAAAATCGCGACCACGACGACGGCGATATCGAAAACCTGTCCGGCCTTGCTCTGTTCGGGCGGTGTATAGCGGGCCATGCGTCTCCCCCTCAGGACTTGCGGTTGCGGTAGGCGTCGGCGTTCTTGATGTCGAGGCCGTAGATGAAGTCCTTGTCTTCCTTGTAGTGGTTGACCATCGCCAGAATGGCGGCCGTGTTGAAGATCAGCACCGCGGCGGCGGCGACCGCGACGACGAGCTTGATGCCGGCGTCGGGGACGTATGGCCATGTCATGAACAGGACAAAGAGGATCGTCGCCCACAGGCAGACGATCAGGAGCACGGATCCACGCACGTCGGAACGGTACAACGCTTCCACGCGCTGTTGCAGGTCGGACATCGGCTTTCCCCTTTTTCAACGCCGGTCCGGATTGGCCGGTCATTGCCCTCTTTCAAGAGAGTGAAATTTTTTTCATAAAATCCGGCCGAATTCTGGAATTGTCAAGACGATTTTACGCGACGTTAACCGTTTGTTTGAGCTCGCCGGATTTGCCTGACAATGAAATTATTTGCTTACGGGTATTGCAGGCTCCCGGCGTTTGCGATCAATATTCAAGGCAACGCTCCCGCCTGTGTGCAGGGAGCAGGGGAAAGCAAAAAAGTTTCTTTCGAACGGAGGACCAGCGGATGACGGCATCCTGGAGATTTTCGACGCTTGCGGACCGCCATCGCGCGCTCGGCTCGAAGCTCGAGGACTGGAGCGGCATGGGCACCGCCTGGACCTACGACAAGGACGCCGACGAAGAGTATATCGCCATCCGCACCAAGGCCGGCCTGATGGACGTGTCCGGCTTGAAGAAGGTCCACATCACCGGGCCGCACGCCTCGCACCTGATCGATCTGGCGACGACGCGCGACGTCGAAAAGATCTATCCCGGCAAGTCGGCCTATGCCTGCATGCTCAACGAGGCCGGCAAGTTCACCGACGACTGCATCCTCTACCGCACCGGCCCGAATTCCTGGATGGTCGTGCATGGCTCGGGCACCGGGCATGAAGAACTGCAGCGCGCTTCCGTCGGTCGCGACGTGTCGCTGCGCTTCGACGACAATCTGCACGATCTTTCGCTGCAAGGCCCGACCGCCGTCGATTATCTGGCAAAGCATGTGCCCGGCATTCGCGACCTCAACTATTTCCATCACATGCAGACGCAGTTGTTCGGCTTCCCGGTGATGATCTCGCGCACCGGCTACACCGGCGAGCGCGGCTACGAGATCTTCTGCCGTGGCCAGGACGCCGGAACGATCTGGGACAGGATCCTCGACGAAGGCAAGAGCGCCGGCATCATCCCGTGCCGCTTCACCACGCTCGACATGCTGCGCGTCGAGAGCTACCTGCTGTTTTACCCCTACGACAATTCGCAGAAATACCCGTTCGAGAACGAAGGCCCCGGCGACACGCTGTGGGAGCTTGGTCTCGACTTCACCGTCAGCCCCGGCAAGACGGGCTTTCGCGGCGCCGAGGAGCATTATCGCCTCAAGGGCAAGGAGCGCTTCAAGATCTTCGGCGTGCTGCTCGAAGGCAAGGAGCCGGCCGACGAGGGCGCGCCGGTCTATCGCGACGGCAAAAAGGTCGGCGTGGTGACCTGCGCCATGTATTCGCCGCTGGTCAAAAAATCGATGGGCATTGCCCGGCTCGACGTCGACTGCGCGGTGCAGGGCACCAGGCTCGAGATCCGCAACAAGAGCGGCACCATCAGCGCAACCGCCGAGCCGCTTCCTTTCGATGATCCGAAGAAGACCAAGCGCACGGCGAAAGGCTGAGGCATACTGCGGGTATGGCAGCGAAAAGCATCATCAGCCGCCCGGTCTATGGGACCCTGTCTCCGCAGCCTGGCAAGCATCATCTTTTCATAGCGGATGCAGAGGGAGCGCTGGCGATTGCCGATCTGGCCGCCAAGGCACCGGCGGATTTCTTCGGTGGCGCCCACATCATCTTCATTCCCGGCCGCGACGGCAAATACGCCGATGCGCTCGAAGCCCTGAAGCCGGCACAGTTCTACCTCGGCCATTCCTTTGCCAGCGCCCTGCCGCGGCTGAAGCAGACGCTGGCCAACGCGCATATGGGACTCAGGCTCTATCTTGCCGGCACCGAGGGGCTGATCGGCCAGGCCATGCAGGCGGCGCTCGAAGCCGGCATCGACCACACCTCGATCCAGACCGAGCATCGCGGCTCGCTGGCGCGCCGCATGCAGTGCGTCCACTGCAAGGGCATCACCGAGAACGTGACGACGCAGCCGGCAACCTGTTCGCATTGCGGCCTCTTGCTTCTGGTGCGCGACCACTATTCGCGGCGGCTCGCCGCCTTCCAGGGCGTCTGCATCAACGCCGAGGACCGCAGCGAAATTCCTCCGATCGAGGAGGTCTTTCGATGAGCACCGGCACCACCAAGCTCGATGTCGTCGTCAGCGATGTCGTCCCGGTCAACGAACTGGTGACGCGCTTTCATTTCCGCCGGCGCGACGGCGAGCTTTTGCCGACCTTCTCCGGCGGCGCTCATGTCGTCGTCGAGATGCGCGATGGCGAGCGGACAAGGCTCAATCCTTATTCGCTGATGGGCTCGCCGCTCGACACTCGCGAATACACTATCTCGGTGCGCCGCGACGACGCCGGCCGCGGCGGCTCGCTGTTCATGCACAGGCATGTCAGGCCGGGCACGGAGATGGTGGTGAGCTACCCCGTCAACCTGTTCTCGCTCGATCTTCGGGCCAGGAAGCATCTGATGCTGGCCGGTGGCATCGGCATCACCCCGTTCATGGCGCAGACCGCGCAGCTGGCGGCGGAAGGCGGCAATTTCGAATTGCATTACACCTGCCGCACCGCCTCGCTAGGCACCTATGCCAACCTGCTCAGGGAGCGCTACGACCGCCGGGTCAGGCTCTATCACGACGACCGCGACGAGCGCGTCGATCTCGACCGGCTGCTGTCGTCGCAGCCGCTCGGCACGCATCTCTATGTCTGCGGCCCGTCCGGCATGATCGGCTGGGTGCGCGAGCGTGCCGCGGCCCTCGGCTGGCCTCCGGAGACCGTGCATTTCGAGCATTTCGCCGCACCCCAGCCCGGCGCGCCCTTCGACGTGACGCTGGCGCTCAGCGGCAAGACAATCCGTGTCGACGAGCAGCAGAGCCTGCTCGAGGCGATCGAGGCGGCCGGCGTCGATCCGCCCTATCTCTGCCGCGGTGGCGTCTGCGGCCAGTGCGAGACCAACGTCATTTCGCATGACGGCAAATTCATCCACAACGACCACTGGCTGAGCGAGGAAGACCACCATTCGGGCTGCAAGATCATGCCCTGCGTCTCGCGCTTCGAGGGCAGGTCGCTGGTGCTGGAAAGATAGGAGGCGAGCTTGGGCATCACCTTTCGCAAGGAAACCTTCCGCGACGACTTCACGTTCAGGAACAGCCCCGAGCACATCAGGCGGTTCCCGTTCCCGTTCCATGAAGACAGCTACATGTATGCCGTCAACATCGAGCCGCATGTCGTCGGGCCGAAGGGCAGCGTGCTGGAGAATTTGATCGACGTCGACGAGCACTATGTCGCCGAGATGCAGGACCGCGCCTTGGTGCTGGCCGAGGATCCGCTGCGCTGCCAGTCGCTACCGCACATGACGCTGGCCGGCTGGGATCTGCTCGAGCTTTTGATGGAGCAGCAGGCGCTGGGCTATCCCGAGCATTTCACTCTGACGCGCCATGGCGACCGCTGGCGCTGGATCAACCGGCCGCTCGGCATCGACGACAGCTTCACCTTCGGCGACGTCTCGACGCTCCCCTATGGGCCGATGGAATACATCACCCGCCAGAGCCAGGGCGATTTCTGCATCCTCGACCAGCGCGACGGCAATCTGTGGATGGATGCCGGCATGGTCACCACCCAGGCCGACTGGTCGCTCGATTTCGACATCGGCATGAACTTCTTCGAATGGCACGCGCCGGTGCCGCTGGCGCATGAGAAGGGCATCTTCGTCCGGGCGCTGAAATTCCTCTCCAATATCCAGCAGGGCAAGCCGGCGCGCCGGCTGAACTGGACGATGACCATCAATCCGCGCCTCGATACCAGCCCGGAAAATTATCACAAATGGGGTCCGGACCGGACCACGGTGACGCCCAAGAACGTCGGCGACAAGGTCCATCTGCGCGTCGAGCTGCAGAGCTTCTGGCGGCTGCCGCGCTCGAATGCGATCGTCTTCCCGATCCGCTGCTACCTGATCAAGATGGACGAGCTGGTGACGCAGCCGAAATGGGCAAGGCGCCTGCACCGCGTCATCCGCGACCTGCCCGAGGAACTCGCCAACTACAAAGGCCTGACGCGCTACCGCGCGACGCTGGTCGAATGGCTGTCGAAGCTGGATGACGGCAGTGCGACATCGCCGGGGTTCGGGCCGGATTGAGGTTCTGTTTGCGAGGTTCGCGCTGCCCGTCAAGCTGCCAATCTCCCCCCAAGAGGGGGAGATGCCCGGCAGGGCAGAGGGGGGCGCCGTAGAGCGCCGGCCTTTAGCCCCCTTGCGACCAATCGAGGACGAGCTTGCCCTGCAGTTCAACGTAGCAGCGCGTGGAGGTTACGGCATGGATCCTAGGGTCTCCGCAACGCCCGTAGCGGAGACCCTAGG